>CAZKPH010000372.1:0-2499 GCA_964554605.1 uncultured Ferruginibacter sp. | reverse complement strand
ATATGTCTTCAATACTTCAAGCCTTTTATTTGTTAATGATGTACTGTCCATATTTATCAGATTTAAAACATGAGCCTTTTGTAAAAAAATTAATCAAGATTGACATAAGGGGCTAACCCTTGAATGCCCCCCTCTCTTCCAAAACCACTTT
This sequence comes from uncultured Ferruginibacter sp., assembly GCA_964554605.1. GTDB lineage: Bacteria > Bacteroidota > Bacteroidia > Chitinophagales > Chitinophagaceae > Ferruginibacter. The sequence goes on along the minus strand of CAZKPH010000372.1, from coordinate 2,348 downwards.
CTTTATACCCTCCGAAAGGAGATGTTGGGTCAAATTTGTTGAAAGTATTGGCCCATACTACTCCAGCTCTCATTTTTGTTGTAAGGTTAAAAATTTTAGAACCCTTGTCTGTCCAAACACCAGCTGATAACCCATAAGGAGTATTGTTGGCTTTTTCGATTACTTCGTCGTCTGTTCGGAAAGTTTGTATTGCCAGTACAGGTCCAAAGATTTCTTCCTGTGCAATTCGGTTCGATTGTGCTACATTGGTAAAGATAGTAGGAGGGCAGTAGTACCCTTTTTTGGGTAGTGTGCAAGAGCTTTGGAATATTTCGGCGCCTTGGTTCAATCCAATTTTGATATACTGATTAATTGTATCAAGCTGTTGTTTATTGTTGATAGCTCCGATATCCGTATTTTTATCCAGCGGGTCTCCAACAATCAGTGTTTCAATCCTGTCTTTTAATTTTTGAAGCACCTGTTTATATACTGATTCCTGGACAAATAGCCTCGACCCGGCACAGCACACATGCCCCTGGTTAAAGAAAATGCCATTGATAACGCCTTCAATAGCCTGATCGATAGGTGCATCGTCAAAAATTATATTAGCGGCTTTACCACCTAATTCCATTGTAGATTTTTTATTTGTACCTGCAATGGCTTTCAGGATGATTTTGCCTACATCAGTTGATCCAGTGAATGCTATTTTATTGACATCCGGATGGTTTACCAATGCCATGCCCATTGTGGATCCGTTGCCTGTTACAATATTTACTACTCCAGGAGGAAGATCAGCTTCCTGAATAATTTCGGCAAGTTTCAGTGCCGTAAGAGGAGTCGTTTTTGCGGGTTTCAGTACGACAGTATTTCCTGTTGCTAAAGCTGGGGCAATTTTCCATGCGGCCATGAGCAGGGGAAAATTCCAGGGAATGATCTGCCCGGCAACTCCAAGTGAGGATATTTTTTTTTGCGGGAATGCGTAGGCCAGTTTATCTGCCCAGCCGGCATAATAGAAAAAGTGATTTGCGGCTGTAGGCACGTCAAAATCCCTGCTTTCACGAATAGGTTTCCCTCCATCAAGCGTTTCAATGATGGCAAATTCACGGGCTCGTTCCTGTATCATCCGGGAAATTCGGAAAATGTATTTTGCTTTTTCTTTTGCAGGCATTTTTTTCCAAACTTTGTCATAAGCAGTACGGGCGGCAGCAACGGCTTTGTTGATATCTGCTTCATTACAATCAGCAACCTCTGCAAGTTTTTCTTCTGTAGCGGGGTTGATGGTGTCTATGTATTTTTTGGATAAAGGCTTCTCAAATTTTCCATTTATGAAAAGTCCGTACCGGGAGTTTATTTTGGCGGCGCTTTTGCTTTCCGGCGCAGGAGTGAGATTGCGGGCACTCTCAAAATTCAACCGGAGTGTATTGTTTTTTTCTTTTGCCATTTTCAATGATTTAATTCTCTTTATATGAGATTATATGACGGGGTCTCTTGTGAAATTATTATTTAGTCTATTGAAAAGTAGTTTGCAGACTGATAAACGCCTGTTTTTTCTTTAATAATCTGCATCAACACATCATTAGCAAGGCTACTTGCTCCAAACCGGAACCAATGATTGTTCATCCATTCTGATCCTAATACTTCATTCAACATTACAAGATAATGAAGCGCCAGTTTTGATTTGGAAATGCCACCGGCAGGCTTCATCCCTACTCTTATTCCTGTTTTATAATAGAAATCACGTATAGCTTCCAGCATAACTAAAGTTACCGGCATGGTAGCAGCGGAAGAAATTTTTCCTGTAGAGGTTTTAATAAAATCGGCTCCGGCATACATGGCAATATCACTGGCTTTTCTTATTTTGTCCAAGGTTCCCAATTCTCCTGTTTCCAGGATTACTTTCAATCGGGCATTGCCGCAGGCTTCTTTAATGGCAGCTATTTCGTCAAATACAAAATTATATTCGCCTTCGAGAAATTTACCCCGGGAAATAACCATATCTATTTCGTCGGCGCCCTGTTCAACAGCAAATTTTGTATCTCTGAGTTTTACATCGGCTGAGGCTTGTCCGCTGGGGAATGCAGTAGCCACTGCAGCAACTTTTACCCCTGATCCTTCAAGAGCTTTTTTAGCAATGCCTGCCATAGAAGGATAAACACATACTGCTGCAGTAGTTGGTAACCCCGGATAGGTGTCGTGAAGGTGTATTGCTTTGTAGCATAATTGCTTTACTTTGCCATTTGTGTCCTTACCTTCAAGCGTAGTAAGGTCGATCATATTTAAAGTAAGCAACAATCCGTTTAGTTTTGTTTCTTTTTTTATACTTCTGGTTGTAAAACGTGCTGCCCGTTCTTCTATGCCTACATGGTCTA
>CAZKPH010000371.1:0-2506 GCA_964554605.1 uncultured Ferruginibacter sp. | reverse complement strand
GAAAGGAGGTATGTATGCCATCTTTTACAACTTTTTATTTAAGCAGGATTATTGGCAAGAAAGTGCATGGTCCCGGCGGTAAAGTAGTAGGTATAGTTAAAGACCTGCTTACTGATTCCGGCTCTACAGATCAGGCATCTACCGACAGACCCTTGATCAAAGGAATTAAAATAAAGCTGGCAAATGATTGCTGCTATTACTCTTTCCAGTCTTTCAGGATTCAAAAGATAAATACCCGCATAAAAATTACCTGCAAAGAATTAACCGTATTACCGGAAGAAGAAGTAAATGCCGGGTTATTGCTGGCCGATGTTATATTGGACAAACAAATCGTTGATCTTAACGGAAGGAAACTTGTACGGGTAAATGATGTCCGCCTTGTGCAACTTACGGAAGGCACTTTCGTAGTTGCCGTTGATATTGGCCTGGAGGGCCTGCTGCGTAGAATAGGCATAGCCAAACCTGCTAAATACTTATTCACTCTGTTCGGGCAGGCAATGCCTGCCAAGTTCATTTTATGGGAAGATGTTGAAGCTGTTGATTTTTCCAATCTAAATATCAAACTCTCCAAAACTTATTCCAAATTACAAACACTCCATCCTTCAGACCTTGCAGATATCATTGAAGAACTGGGTAAACAAAACAGAACTGAAGTATTCTCTGCCCTTAATGAAGAACAAGCCGCAGATGTGCTTGAAGAACTTGAACCTGAAACGCAGATTCATATCGTCGAAAGCCTCCCTGTTGAAAAGGTAGCTCATGTATTGGAAAAAATGCCTGCAGACGAAGTTGCTGATATCCTGGACGGACTGGAAGATGAAAAGGCAGAACTGCTTTTAAAGGAAATGGAAGAAGACTCATCGCAAGAAGTAAGAGAGTTGCTTGAATACCCGGAAAACAGAGTCGGTAGTATTATGACAACAGAATTCCTTACTTACCGTGAAAGTTATACCGTAGATGAAGTCATCCGCGACCTGAAGGAAAAAAGGCCCGAGAATGAGGAATTATATAACCTCTTTGTTACAAACGAAAAAGATGAACTGATAGCAACATTTTCAATGAGAGACCTGTTGTTGTCTGACCCTGATACACAAGTAAAACAGATAATGAAACCCTCTCCTGTTCACCTGCACGATTATCAGAAGGTAGATGAAGTGGCCGAAATGGTTTCTAAATATAACCTGCTGGCTATCCCTGTTGTAGACGATGAAAAAATACTTCAGGGAATGGTAGTAATAGATGATGTTGTAGAAGACCTTATTAATAATCGCAGAACGAACAAATAAAGGCCTATGTTCAAAAATAAAAAATCTTTTTTCAGGCAACTGGGCCTTTTCTTAGCCATTCTGGGCCCGGGAATAATAACCGGAAGTGTAGATAATGATGCAGGTGGTATCACTACCTATTCTGTAGCCGGCGCTGTCTATGGGTATAATCTTTTGTGGACGCTCATCCCTTCATTCATTGTACTTATCGTAATACAGGAAATGAATGCAAGAATGGGGATTGTTACGGGAAAAGGCCTGGCGGACCTGATCAGGGAAAACGCCGGCGTTAAAGTAACTTTTTTCATTTTCATTGGACTGCTAATAGCAGATATTGGCAATACTACTACAGAATTTGCAGGTGTTGCAGGCAGCCTTGAAGTCTTTAACGTAAGTAAATATTGGTCGGTGCCTATAACAGGTATACTTGTCTGGTTCCTTGTTGTAAAAGGAACATATAAGATAACGGAAAGAATATTCCTAATATTCAGTGTATCCTTGTTGATGTATGTAATATCTGCAATTATGGGTGAACCCCACTGGGGCGATATCGGCCATTCGATTATTCATCCTAAATTACCCGTAAATACAGAGAGCCTTTCTATCATCATCGGTATCATAGGTACTACCATTGCCCCATGGATGCAGTTTTATATGCAGTCTTCGGTAATTGAGAAAGGCCTGAAAATGAAGAATTACAAATACACACTGATCGACATTGTGGTCGGATGCATTGCTACTGTTGTTGTTGCATTCTTCATAATTGTTGCCTGCGCATCAACACTTCATGAAAATGGCATTCAGATAAATGAAGCTAAAGATGCAGCAATGGCGCTGAAACCACTGGCAGGTGCATTGGCATCCCAATTATTTGCTTTTGGCCTATTTGTAGCCTCAGTCTTCTCTGCTACTATTCTCCCGCTGGCAACCGCGTTCTACGTTTGTGAGGCTTTTGGCTTTGAAGCCGGAATAGATAAAAAATGGGATGAGGCTAAAGAATTTTACATACTGTATACCGGTATACTGATTCTGTCGGCGGGTATTATACTGATACCCAATGCACCTTTGATCCTTATCTCGTTATGGTCGCAGGTACTGAACGGTATATTGCTTCCGGTAGTATTGATCTGTATGATCCTGTTCGTAAATAATAAAAAGATAATGGGGGAATATGTAAATAAGCCTCTAAATAATATTATCGGATGGACAGCCACTGTAATCCTTATCGGGTTATCCGTAAC
>CAZKPH010000370.1:0-2517 GCA_964554605.1 uncultured Ferruginibacter sp. | reverse complement strand
GCCAGCAATCTCGTAAGAAGCCTTCGTACCCAGGGGTTGATCCTAAGATTCAGGTACCCTTCCATTACAATTTGCCCGGCAAGAGTTCCTGTAATGGTACTACTTTGCCCGGCAGCAATGAGAGCTATTGCGAAAAGTTTTGGAGCGATAGACGATCCAAGTAGCGGTGCTAATAACTTGTGCGCTTCTTTGATTTCGGCTACATTCGAATTGCCTGTTTTGAAAAATACGGTTGCTGCCAATATCAATATCGACGCATTCACAAAGAATGCAATATTCAGCGCAATTGTACTATCGATATTGTTATAATAAAGCGCCTTTCTGATGCCGGTATCATTTTTTTCAAACTTCCTTGTTTGAACCAATGCGGAATGCAAATAAAGGTTGTGCGGCATAACTGTTGCGCCGATTATTCCGATTGCGATATATAGCGCTTCCCCCGATTGTACATGCGGGATAAGCCCTCCGGCAACCTCATGCAGGCCCGGTTTTGCCAGGATTATCTCTATGAGAAACGAGAGAGCTACGATAGCTACTAAGCCGATAATAAATGCTTCCATTTTCCGAATGCCCAGCTTTTGCAAATATAAAAGCAGGAATGTGTCAAGTACGGTTATGGAAACGCCCCATATAAGAGGAAGCCCGGTGAGTAACTGGATACCAATGGCCATGCCAAGCACTTCGGCAAGATCACAGGCAGCAATAGCGATCTCTGCTAATATGTAAAGGCTGAGGTTGATATATTTAGGGTATGCTTCCCGGTTGGCTTGTGCCAGGTCTCTTCCTCTTACAATACCGAGCCTTGCAGAAAGCCCCTGAAGCAATAAGGCCATCAGGTTGCTCATTAGCAATACCCAGATTAGGGAATAACCGAACTTGCTGCCACCCTGTAGGTCTGTTGCCCAGTTTCCAGGATCCATATAACCTACACTTACCAGGTAGGCAGGGCCAAGGAAACTGAATATATTCCTCCATCCTGATCTTTTTCTTTTCGTGGTGTCCACGCTTCCATGTACCTCGCTTAGCGAATTTTCCGAACCTAATTGTCTAACCATTATGTACAAATATATTTTTGGCAACCTGACCGCTTATTACGTAGGCCTGTTGCCGGATGATCTTTATTTCGAGTGATCCGTCAAAATCAAAGCGGCGGCAGATTTTTAATTGTGTGCCTATACCAATGTTATAGTGCTTGAGCAGTTCCAGCATTTCTGCCGACTGGTTACTTACTGAACTAACCAATACGGTTTTGTTCATTTTGGCTTCAGCCAATGGGATCTGTTTTATCTCAACAATCTTTCCGTTGGTATCCGGGATGGGGTCTCCATGAGGGTCGGTTTGAGGATAATTAAGGAAGCCATCCAATCTTCTAATTAGTTCATCGCTACTTACATGCTCCAGTTCTTCTGCAATAGGATGCACTTTATCCCACTCGAATCCCAGTTTATGTACCAGAAAGAATTCCCATAAACGATGCCTGCGGATAATCTTTAACGCTATCTTACTGCCCGAATCATTTAGCCTGAATCCTTTGTACTTCTCATATTCTACGATTTCTTTGGTTTGTAGCTTTTGTAGCATATCCGTAACTGATGCCGGTTTGGTCTTTAGTTCGTTTGCCAGTAAGTTGGTGTTGACTGTATTATTAGCTTGTTGCAAGTGGTAAATACTTTTTATATAATTTTCTTCTGCAACGGATAAATTTATCATGGCTAAATATTGTTTTAGGCAAATCTAAAAAATAATTCTGATATTTTAAAAAAATGGCGGCTTGGGCAATGAAATATCAGGAAAGCCGTTCACGCTGTGCAATACATAACGAATTGAGAAATATTAGTGGAATAAAAAAAAATATAAACTAATGTAATGTGTGTAAAAATTACACATTATAGTGGCTGTTTGAGTGTAATTTTATTAAAATTCCCTTAATATTGTGCCCGAATCAAAGAAAAAACAAATATGAGTTTCAAAAATTTTGCAGTCCCTTATAAGATTAATGAGACGTACAGCAAGAAGGTAGCTTATTTTTCAATGGAATTTGCCATACATCAGCCATTGAAGATATATAGCGGCGGTTTAGGTTTTTTATCTGGTTCTCATATGCGGAGCGCATACGAGTTGGGCCAAAATCTTGTTGGGATTGGTATCCTGTGGAAATACGGTTATTACGATCAGGCACGTAACCCCGATCAGACATTGCAGGTACAATGGAATGAAAAAATATATAATTTCCTGGAAGATACCGGAATTAAATTTCAGATTACAGTTCATGATCATCCGATATGGGTGAAAGCATTATACCTTAACCCTGAAACATTCAAAACGGCCCCAATATTTCTATTGACCACAGATCTTCCTGAAAATGATTATGTTACTCAAACGATTACGCATCGTTTGTATGACGGAAATGTATCTACAAAGGTTGCTCAGTTCATTTTATTAGGTATTGGCGGAGCCAAACTGATGGATGAACTTAATTTTAATCCGGATATATATCATTTAAACGAAGCACACGCA
>CAZKPH010000369.1:0-2533 GCA_964554605.1 uncultured Ferruginibacter sp. | reverse complement strand
AGGAAATGATGCAGAAGAATATCAGTGTACGTACTTTAAAGGATTCGCAAAAAAACATTCTTACATTGAGTACAACTTTATTGCTGGTAAATTTCCTGTTTCTGTTAATGGGTGGGTTACTTTACATATATGCATCCGGAAACGGAGTCAGGGTTTCGGGAGATGACCTTTTTCCTGCCATTGCATTAGGACATTCGCTTACTTCTGCTATATCGGTCATATTCATTATTGGGCTGGTATCCGCACTTTTCCCAAGTGCCGACGGGGCGCTGACGGCGCTTACTTCTTCCTTTTGTATAGATATGCTTGGGCTGAAAAAAAGAAGTGACTTTACAGAAAAAAAACAAAAACACATCCGGCTTACTGTGCATTTGTCTCTTGCTCTCCTCTTTTTCTTGTTGGTGATGGCTTTTAAATGGATTAATGATAAATCCATTATTGATGTAATACTTAAAGTGGCCGGATATACATACGGGCCCTTGCTTGGGCTTTTTTCTTTCGGGATACTTACAAACCGTAAATTAAAAGACAAAATGGCCCTCCCGGTTTGCCTTCTTTCTCCCATACTTATTTTTGGAATTGATTTTATCAATAACCCGGATTGGTTTGTAAACCGCTTTGATATTTCTTCTGTAGCTGCCGGACAATTACGTTCCTTAAGCACATGGATTTTCGGAGGTTTTCGTATAGGTATCGAGATATTAATCTTTAATGGGCTAATTACTTTTCTGGGGCTTTGGCTGGTTTCTGAAAAAGGCCTGGAAAGGCAACTGGAAATAGAATAAAATGGCAAAGATTATGTCCTTTAATAGAGGGGTTTCTTAAAATTTATTCTCTAAATTTGCAGCACATTAGTAAGTGCCACTCTTTACTTGTTTTCTATGGTAAAGAGTGGCATTGTGTTTAATTATAAACTTCATTGTATGAATGGTGCATTAAAAATTGTAAAACAACGTGAGTGGCACGAAAGCCAGGCTCACAGCAGTTGGCAGATATTTAAGGTTATGGCTGAGTTCGTCGAGGGTTTTCAGGCATTAAGCCGTATTGGCCCATGTATATCTATTTTCGGAAGTGCACGTACCAAACCCGGAAGCAAATATTATGAACTGGCAGTAGATATTTCCCGCAAACTGGCTGAAGAAGGTTTTGGTATTATTACCGGGGGCGGGCCGGGGATTATGGAAGCTGCAAACAAAGGAGCCTCTCTTGCCGGGGGTAAATCCGTTGGGCTAAATATTGTCCTTCCTTTTGAGCAGCGTGCCAATCCGTATATAGACAGGGATAAGAATTTGAATTTCGATTACTTCTTTGTACGCAAGGTAATGTTTGTAAAATATGCCCAGGGGTTTATTATGATGCCTGGGGGCTGGGGCACAATGGATGAATTTTTTGAAGTAGCTACGCTTATCCAAACGGGGAAAAACCACCAGAGCCCTATGATCCTCGTTGGTTCTGACTATTGGGGTGGGTTGATTAAGTGGATGAAAGAAACTATGGCAGAGGGAGAGCATAATATTAACCCTTCCGACCTGGATCTTTTGAGAGTTTTTGATACAGCCGATGAAGTTGTTAATTTTCTTACTGAATTTTATAAAACAGAAATACTGGCACCTAATTTCTAATGGAACTGATTTCGCCTTTAGCAGAAGAATATGCAATATCTTTTACCTCAGCACAGGATGCATTACTGGCCGAGATAGATCTATATACACGGTTACATCATCCGAAAGCACATATGCTAAGCGGGCATGTGCAAGGGCGTTTTTTGGCATTTTTGAGTAAAATAATCAAGCCTGAAAGGATACTGGAGATAGGCACTTTTACTGGTTTCAGCGCTCTGTGCCTTGCGGAGGGTTTGCAGAAGGGAGGCGAATTACATACCATCGAACTGAGAAACGATGATGCACAAATTGCTGCAGGCTATTTTGCCAGATCGGCGTTTGATTCGCAGATACACCTTCATATTGGCGATGCAAGGAGTATCATACAAGGCATGGGCGAAAAATGGGATATTGTATTTATTGATGCAGATAAAACAGGGTATATTGATTATTACAAATTAACTTTGCCCGCAGTTAAAAAGAATGGTCTCATTATTGCAGATAATGTTTTATTTCACGGGGAAGTCCTGAAAGAAAATATGCGTGGAAAAAATGCAAAAGCCATTCAGCAGTTTAATACATATGTAAAAGATGATATTACCACCGAGCAAGTGTTTCTGACATTGCGTGACGGGTTATTGATTGTTAGGAAAAAATAAAAAAAATCAAATGAAGAAAATCTACAGTATAATAATCTTTTTTATTTCACTTTCTGCAAAATCGCAGGTTATTACACCGGAGCAATATATTGCCATGTATAAGGATTTTGCCATTAAAGAAATGAAACGAATGGGTATCCCGGCTTCTATCACACTTGCACAGGGTTTACTGGAAACAGAGAGTGGGAATAGCGACCTGGTAAAAAAATCAAATAATCATTTCGGAATAAAATGTAAGAGTACATGGCTTGCCAACGGAGTCAGCCATGATGA
>CAZKPH010000368.1:0-2533 GCA_964554605.1 uncultured Ferruginibacter sp. | reverse complement strand
AGTGCCAAATATGCTTCCTGTTTTTACGGGCCTTTCAGAGACGCACTTGATAGTGCGCCTGGCTTCGGGGATAAAAAAACTTATCAGATGGATTACAGCAACAGGGCAGAAGCGGTAAAGGAAGCCTTGCAGGATGTAGAGGAAGGGGCGGATATTGTGATGGTTAAGCCTGCATTAGCATATATGGATATAATACGGGAGGTGAAGAATGCTGTAAAGGTGCCGGTTAGTGCTTATAATATCAGTGGCGAGTATGCGATGGTGAAAGCAGCTGCACAACGTGGCTGGATAGACGAGGATAAGGCAATACTTGAAACACTTACTTCTATAAAAAGGTCCGGGGCTGACCTTATTGCTACATACTTTGCCAAAGATGCGGCTTTATTATTGCAGTAATTACTTCCCTGCAATATTTTTGCAATTACTCAAAAGAGACTAAAACTTTATATGTACGAAACCAGTAAACAATTATTCGACAGGGCGCAAAAGACCATACCTGGTGGTGTTAACTCTCCCGTGAGAGCTTTTAAAAGTGTTGGCGGTACGCCTGTTTTTATTAAATATGCCAAAGGGGCCTATCTATATGATGCAGATGGGAAGGAATATATTGATTATATAGCATCCTGGGGGCCTATGATACTTGGCCATGCCTATCCTCCTGTAGTAAAAGCATTGCAGGATGCTGCCGGAAAATCTACTTCTTACGGGGCTCCTACCGAATTGGAAATAGACATGGCCGAACTGATAACCGGTATGGTGCCCAACGTGGATCTTATAAGAATGGTCAGCAGTGGTACGGAGGCTTGTATGAGTGCTATCCGGCTTGCACGTGGTTATACCGGCAGAAACAAGATTATTAAGTTTGAAGGTAATTATCATGGCCATGCAGATTCATTTCTTGTAAAAGCCGGAAGTGGTGTGGCAACTTTTAATATACAAACAGTTCCAGGTATTACTGCTGGAGTATCTGGCGATACCCTGACGGCGCCTTATAACGATCTGGATGCGGTGAAGGGACTGGTAAATAATAATAGAAACCAGATTGCTGCAATAATTATCGAGCCGGTTGCCGGCAATATGGGTTGTATATTACCTGTCCCTGGTTTTTTGGAAGGGCTCAGGGATATCTGTGATCAGGAAGGTATCGTATATATTTTTGATGAAGTGATGACAGGTTTCAGGCTGGCGCTGGGAGGGGCGCAGGAAAGATTGGGTGTAGATGCCGACCTTGTTACGTATGGCAAAGTGATAGGGGGAGGTATGCCTGTTGGGGCTTTTGGCGGTAAACGGTATATTATGGAGCACATTGCTCCGTTAGGCAATGTATATCAGGCTGGTACATTGAGTGGTAATCCTTTAGCTATGACAGCCGGATATGTTACGCTTAAGGCGCTGAAAGACAATCCGACTGTATTTACCCAACTGGAAGAAAAGACTGCCCGCTTGCGCCAAGGGCTTGAAAGGGTACTAAACAACCGGGACAAACCTTTTGTTATTAATTCTATTGGGTCTATGATCAGTGTACATTTCAGTAGCAGACCGGTTACGGATTTTGCCGGAGCTACCGAAGCAGATAATGAATTGTTCAGGAAATTTTTTCATGCTATGCTGGACAGGGGTATTTACCTGCCCCCTTCTCCTTTCGAAAGCTGGTTCCTTAATAATGCACTTACCAATAGCGATATTGATAAAACTATCGATGCTGCCGGTGAGGCTTTTTTGGCAATAGGATAAAAAGTGTTGATAGAAGCACAATGTTGAACGGAGCGTCGCCACAGTTGTTGCACAAAGGTTTGGCGCTGGTTTCATAATAACTATCCTTGAGGTTGTTTTGAAAAACCCGATACAATTGGCAGTAATATTAAAAACCGATTATGAAAATCATTCCGCTGAGTGAAGGTACTTTTACTGTAGACAAAACAAAAAAATTTTTTCCTTTCAACAAACAGGCCGATCATCTGAAAGACAGGCCGGTGGGGAGTTTACTTGTAGAGATACAACCGTTTTGCATTATTACGGAAAAAGATGTGGTTGTTATTGATACGGGGCTTGGCTTTGCTGCGCCTAACGGGGTTTTACAACTTCACAACAATCTTGTCGAACATGGGATTGCCCCGGCTTCAGTTACAAAAGTATTGATTAGCCATCTTCATTCCGATCATGCAGGGGGCATTACCACGCAACACTTGCCTGGAGGGAGCGTAGCTTTGAGTTTTCCGGAGGCTACTTATTATATAAACAAAGACGAGATGTTTCATCATTTCAACAGGCCGCTTTCTGGCGCTGAAGCGCTTGTACACGAGTGTCTGAGAAAAGCGGCAAATGTGGAATATTACGGTAGCAAAGGGCATATTGGTGATACTATCAGTTATGAAATGACGGGAGGGCATAGCCGCTACCATAGTGTTTTTTGGATACGGGAAAATGGCCGGACTGTTTTTTTTGGCGGGGATGTGGCCCCCCAGCTACAGCAGATGAAGAATAAATTCATAGCCAAGTACGATTTTGACGGAAGGCATAGTATGCAGTTGCG
>CAZKPH010000367.1:0-2550 GCA_964554605.1 uncultured Ferruginibacter sp. | reverse complement strand
AGCGCTCTAGCCAACTGAGCTAATTCCCCAATATCTTTTGAGAGTGCAAATATAGCGGAAAAATGATTCAACAGGCATTTCTCCCTGACTTTGTTTTAGATTTGAATTATGGACAGATATTACTTATCTCATCGCAAACTTCCTTTTATTGGAGTGCATGGCCAACGGCTTCTGTCTGCCTCTCGTGTTTTAGTGATCGGGGCAGGAGGATTGGGTTGCCCTTGCCTTCAGGCATTAGCCGGGGCAGGAATTGGAAGTATCACCATTGTTGATGCTGACAATGTTTCTGTAGAAAACCTGCATCGCCAGTTTTTATATGATATAGAGAATGTAGGCAAATCAAAAGCGTTTATGGCTACCGAAAGATTAAGGGGATATAACCCACTCATACAATACCATGCAAAGGAATGTCATGTAAATGAAAGGAATATTCTGTCATTATTAGTTGATCAGGATATTGTAGTGGATTGTACAGATAATTTTGAAGTGAGGTTCCTGATAAACGATGCCTGTGTATATGCAGGTTTGCCACTTGTTTATGGCGCCATATACCGTTCGGAGGCTCATTTTTCGTTATTTAATTACCAGGGGTCAGCAACCTTGCGTTGCCTGTTTCCAACAGCGGATGACTTTACTGTAGAAAGCTGCACAGACACCGGGGCATATAATATCACTACGGCAATTGCTGGTTATTATATGGCAAATGAAGTAATTAAAGCCATTATCGGAGATCCGGGTGTGATGAAGAATAAGTTGTGCCAGATGGATATACTCTCCGGCAGCAGGAAAGAAATTAGTTTTAAAAATGACCCGGCCGGGCGCCAGGCAAGTTTATCGAGGTTCTTAGGAAAGGAACGAAAACAGCGGTATATATCTGCAAAAGAACTTTCGGATATTATTAATAATGGTTCAGCGGTAGCGCTGATAGATGTCAGGGAACTTTCAGAGAGAGAAAAGTATAATATAGGCGGAATCCATATACCGTTGAGGGAATTGGGTTCGGGCAAAGTTTTGCCGTTTACAGATACTGATACAATTGTGGCCTATTGTGAAACAGGTGCCAGGAGTAGGGAGGCTGTTGCGTTGTTGCAAGCCAAAGGTTTTGCAAATTCATTTTCTTTGGAAGGAGGGATACAGAATTACCGGAATTATAAATCAGCATTTTGAATACAGAATTGTAACTTAGAATTATGCTTAAAGTGAGCGGTTTATATATTTATCCTATTAAATCATTGGGGGGTATTGCACTCAATGAAGCCTTTGTAACAGATACAGGTTTCCAGTTCGACAGGAAATGGATGCTGGTAGATGAGAATTACAGGTTTCTTAGCCAACGCACGGAAAGGTCCATGGCACTTTTGCAAACAAAGATCACGGCGGGAGGGGTGAAAGTATTTCAGAGGGCGGATCCGGCCGATCATATACTAATCCCTTTGAAGAGCGATACGGATAAAGTAGTGACTGTTTCTGTTTGGGAAGATACCTGCAATGCGGTACATGTAGATGAAAAACTGGATCAATGGTTTTCGGATAAGCTGCGCCGTAAGTGTCGGCTTGTGTTCATGCCCAGGTCATTTAAGCGGATGGTAGATAAGCAGTATGCTTCGAAGGGGGAGATCACAGCTTTCTCGGATGGCTTTCCTTTCCTTCTCATCGGGCAGCCATCACTGGATGATCTGAACAGCCGTTTGACAGTCCCTTTAACAATGGACAGATTCAGGCCGAATATTGTTTTTTCCGGTGGATATCCGTACCAGGAAGATGGCATGAAGGTTTTTTCTATCGGTTCGGTGATGTTCAAAGGGGTGAAGCGTTGTGCAAGATGCGTAATAACAACCATCGACCAGAAAAGTGCAGATCAACAGAAAGAACCTTTGCTGACACTAGCCGGTTACCGGCAGGCGGATAATAAGATATATTTTGGTCAAAACCTGATTCATAGCGGGTTTGGGGAGATCAGGGTAGGAGATGAACTGATAGTACATGAACAAACTAAATACTGATGAAAAATATTACAGGCAAACCAATTACATTAAGGAAAGCAACGGCAACCGGGATCGTTTTTTGCAGCCAGGCTACTATAGATTTGATCCGGGAAGAGCAGCTTCCTAAAGGAAACCTGTTTGATGTAGCCAGGGCTGCAGGGTTCCTGGGAGCTAAAAGTACGCCTCAATTGTTGCCGCATTGCCATCCTGTATCTATCGACGGAATGGATATTGAGTTTGCATTTTTAAATAAAGCATCCCATGGTGAAATGTTTGGTGTGGATGTATTTTCAAGGACAGGAGTGGTAATAATTGGTAAGGCGAGGTCGATAGGAAGAACGGGAATTGAAATGGAAACGCTGATGGCTGTTTCTGTTGCAGCTCTTGAGATTTATGATATGCTGAAACCGATAGATAAGCAACTTGAGATAGGCTATATTAAATTGCTGGAGAAGCGAGGTGGAAAATCCGACAGTACTTTATATGTAACGGGCAAACCATCTTGTGCAGTTTTGGTTTGTTCCGATTCGGTAGCAGCCGGTAGGCGTGAAGATACGAGCGGTAG
>CAZKPH010000366.1:0-2555 GCA_964554605.1 uncultured Ferruginibacter sp. | reverse complement strand
ATCATGGATAGCTACAAAAGTTATTTTAGATGATAAAAAAGTTGATATAAAATTCAGGGCTGCTAAAAAAACTTACAAAATATCCGAATTGAAAACTGCCATTATTACAACTACCAAGGACTGGATAAATAGTGATAATGAAGATGACAGGAGATGGAGGGAGCAGATATTATGGAGGAGCATGCTGTAGTGGGCTGTGTGGCAAGTGGAATGCTATTGATGTGGAGGCAAAAGCTGGTGATAGGATGCTATTTTTTTTTCTGTAAGGAAAGCACTTTTGAAATCAGCCAATATGCACAGGAAAAAATAATAAATGGCGTTATGGAAAATAGCTGGAATGTCTTGGCATAATAACCTGCGCTATTTCTTCCGAGGTACAGGGATATCCATGGAATGTGTTCAAACGCTTTCAATACTATATAAATAGCCCAGAAAGCGCCATACAGTTTTAAGAACAGATGGAACACTTTCTTCTCAAAGGAAATGTATATCACAAAAATACCGCAGATAATAAATATGAATGTCCTGAGCTTGAAGAAGAGGTTGTAGGTACGGCTAAGAGCATATTCATGCTTGAGGAAATCAGATATCAGGTAGATTAATACCAATATGAATATAGATATGAAAAAGTATTTAATTGATTTCATTAATGCGGCCTTTTTTTGTGAACAGCAACCACAGGTAAAAGATCAGTAAATAAATCAGGATCGTAAATATATAATGGTGATTAATGTCAAATAATTTTCTGTTATAAAGGTATATCCAGTACAATGCAATACAGCGTATGATATTTGCAATAATTAGAGCTGTTGCGCCTGCCACAATAAAGATCAGTTTTCGAATCCATCTGTAAGGAAGCAGGATAATCAGGGAAAGATAGATAGCAATCAGGTCTAACCCGTTACAATTATCCCAAATTCTCAGGAATACAACTCCATTCTTTCTGATATTGACGAACCTGCCGTAATTAGATTCATCTGCTGTAATATGCAAATGAGCCGGAAAAAATGTATTTACACCGGTAACTACGCCAGAACTGATGGTTACTGTCAGCCACCTGTCTGGTATTCGGGCAGGATTGAGAACTGTGTTGTATATAAATATCATCACGGCCCCGAGAAGGATCAATTTGCCGAAAAAGAAGAATATGGTTTTATTTTCTTTTATGAAGTCAAACATAAATAAGGCATAAGTCATCATTTATATCATAAACCCGGTGATAGCCGGAACTACCGAAAAGATTATCCGGATATTGAACGAAGATAAATGAAAACTTTAATGAATCCCCAAGTAAATAATCCATTTTTCGCCATAAATGTTAATTCGAAAATGCAATGCTGTTGCTGAGAGAAGGATAAATTCTTTTTTTTATTTGGGAAATAATCAGTTACTTGCATTGGAAAAAATCCTGTATAGAAAAGATTCTGGCAGGAGTTTTGCTTTTAAATCTCCGGTTTATTGATTTCTTTATAAACCGTCTACGTTGACTGCTCCCCTGAGGTAACTTATCAAGCCTGTTTTACCTGTTAGTACAAGTAAAAATTTTTTGCGGCGATATGTGCGGCAATTGTTTACTACTATCGGGTTTATTCATTGTGCTCCGGTTACATTTACCTCAAAGGAGCATTTTTCGTTTATATTATTAATTATGAATACACTTCTCTAATTTCAATTATTGATGAAAAAACTGTTTACACTTTCTTTCTTTTTACTGTCTTTCTTTTTTATCTGTGCTCAGGTGGGGATTGGCACAACCTCGCCTTTGGCTTCCACTATCCTTGATTTGGAGTCTTCCAATAAAGCATTCCTTCCTCCAAGGATGACGACAGCTCAGCGAAATCAGATATCAGCACCGGCGCTCGGCATGGTTGTTTATAATACAGATTCAGCGTGTATCGAGATATACCGGGGGGCAAGTTGGTTCAACCTATGTTCCGTATCTGCGCCGTTGTATAGCGGTTCAGTAATTCCGTACACTCCGGTAGCCGTATCCAAAACATCATCGAAGAAAATATTTACACATTTAATGCCCTGGTTTGAGACACCAGCAACCAATGGCGGCAATTGGGGCATTCACTGGAAAATGGCTAACAAAAACCCTGCTACGATCCTTGCTAATGGGCAGAGAGATATTGCATCCTATTATTATCCACTTACAGGCCCTTATGCTTCCGGTGATACAGCCATCATTGATTATCAATTGCTTTTGATGAAATTAAGCGGTATAGATGGCGTACTGATCGATTGGCCGGGTACGGGGACAAATAACGGGCTTTCGCCCGATCTTCCGTTGAATGAACGTAACACGAAGGCATTTGTGGCACGTATTGCAAAAGCTGGTTTGAAATATGCACTGGTGTACGAAGACAATTTCTTGAGCAATGTATCTAACAAAATTTCGCAGGCCCAGGCAGATATGACTTATGCGCAGAATACTTATTTTCAGGATGCCAATTACGAGAAGGTTAATAATGCCCCGTTATTGCTGGTTTTTGGCCCGCAACAATTAACTACGGAAGCTAACTGGACATCTGTTTTTTCCGTATTGACAACCA
>CAZKPH010000365.1:0-2566 GCA_964554605.1 uncultured Ferruginibacter sp. | reverse complement strand
AGAACAACTACAAAATAAAAGAACGCACCCGGGTATATAATCAGCAGCAGTACAGCTAAAACCGCGAGCCTGATATATTCCAAATAGAAAATCCATTTTCTTTGTTCGAGCATAGCGCCTGTATTTACCAGACTAACTAATATGAATATTCCTATGCATACTTTTACAGGTATCCATAGATAATTTTCGAACAAAATAGTCAGAAAAACAATTATAAGTGTAACTATTGTCTGGCCTTTAATATACTTTACCAATAGCTGTCCGGGCCGGCTCCCTTTAAATATTTTGAATTTCCTTTCCAATAATTCTCTGATATCCGGGTCAATATTATCAGGCTTACCAAACAAAATTTTCAGCTTAGAACTGAGCCCCTTTGTTCTGGATAATGCTACTATTATCTCCAACGGGAAATGGAACATCTGCCATAGAAAACTATAACTATGAAGCGGCTTGGTCAGGCCGTAAACGGGAGCTTCATTTTCTTCGGCAAATGTGCCGAATATTTTATCCCAGATAATCAGTATATCTCCATAGTTTTTATCAAGATATAGCTCATTGCTACTATGATGCACCCTGTGATGTGAAGGAGTAACAAGAAATTTTTCCAGGAATCCCAATTTACCAATTAGTTGTGTATGTGTAAAGAAAGGATAGGCACCATGCACCAGCAAAAAAATGGTAATCATAATCGGAGGGAAACCAAGCACAGGTAAAAAACTCCAAAACAATGACCTTGCAACAGACTGAAAAAAAGTGATACGGACAGATGTAGTGTAATTAAAGTCATCACTTTGATGATGTACGACATGGGCAGCCCAAAGCAATGTAACCGTATGCCCAAACCGATGATACCAATACCAAATAAAATCTGTCAACACAAAAAGTAATGCCCACGTTATGAGTGTAGGCTTTATTTCCATAAATGCAAATTGCTTATACAACCAATCAAAGTAAAAGTAAAACATGCCTGCAGAAAACATATCTGTCAACCGCTCGGCAATACCGATATTCAAGTTTGCAACGGCTTCTTCAAAATGAAAAATTGCATTTTGTTTTTTTTTACTAAAATAATATTCTATCAACATTAAAAATATAAATAACGGTACAGCAAAGGCAAGAAAATTAAAATGCATATTTTTATTTTGACAATTAATTACGTGTTATACAGAATCAGAACCTTCAATTATATAACCGATTAAAATCGCATGATTTGCCATCACATTACGATGCCATAAAAAATTTAAAACAGAATATCCTACTCCTTCGTTGCAACATTTTTCTAAAGCGATATATGAATATGGCTTTCCATATAAATCTTACAGCCATTTTTTACGGCGAGTTGTTTTAGTATTTCAAATACATTGATTTTCGGTACTGCTTACGCTACTTGTAAAATCATTCCCTTGCAGCGGAATAAAGTTCGTACCAATCCTGCCTGTCCAGATCTATGGTGAAAGCATCGGCAATATGCCTTATACGCAATTCATCTGTCGTACCTATAAGGGGCAATGCACCTAGTTTTAAGAGCCATGCTACCGCAATCGATTCGATATCGGCATTGTATTTTGGCGCTAATTTTTCCAACTTTGCCCGCACCCATAAAGGAATACGATCAGTACTATTGGCAATTTTGCCTTCGGCTAAAGGAGATGTGGCTAATGGACGCATATAACGCTGCTTGATGTAATCTAACTGGCCATTATCCAGTGCTGTAGTATTGAGCAGATTCAATTCAATATGGTTCGTCACTATCGGCATCGTCAAATGTGCACTCAATAACTGATGCTGAAAAACTGAAAAATTAACGATCCCGATATGTCGGATTTTTCCGGAATCGTATAATTGCCGGAGTGTCTGTGCTGTAGCTTCCAGATCAGCAATGGGATCGAGGTGATTCAATAAGAATACGTCTATATAATCTGTACGCAGATTTTTCAATGAGTTCTCAACACTTCTAATTATATGTACAGAAGAAGTATCATAATGACGTATATAAATATCCGGGCGACTTGCATGTGGCAGCCTTTCTCCACATTTTGAAAACAATACTACATCTTCCCGCTTTACACTCTTATTCGCCAATACACGGCCAAAAACTTCATCACACTGGTACCCACCGTACGTATCGGCATGATCGAAACTATTAATGCCTAATTCCAGGCAGAGATTTACAACTGATTCCATTTTTTTTATGGATACCTCACTTTCAGCCCAACGATAGAATCCATAGATAGCCTCTGATACTTTGGGACCTGAATCGCTTAAATAAATTTTTTTCATGTGTTTTATTTTGTTTTAAAAAATTCCGGAAGATAAATACCTATCACCTCTATCGCAGATTATAACAACAATCACTCCTTCTCGAATCTCCTGCGCTACTTCAATCGCCGCATGTACAGCTCCACCACTACTCATTCCGGCAAATATGCCTTCAAATTTTGCCAGGTTCCGCGTCATAATAATTGCATCCTGTTCTGATAATTCAATCTTCCTATCCACTCTTCTCTCATCGTATATTTTAGGAAGGTATGAAATTGGCCAACGCCTTATACCCGGGATACGGCTT
>CAZKPH010000364.1:0-2574 GCA_964554605.1 uncultured Ferruginibacter sp. | reverse complement strand
TTTTGAAAGGTGAACTGCCTATTGAAGTAAAGGACCTGGAAGATGAAATAGAAGGGTTGCATGCCCGCCAGGTAAGGATTGAGGAAGAGATAAACGGAATACAGGAATTTATTGTCCAGAAGAAAGAAGCGATCAAAGAAGCCGAAGCGCTGATTAAGAAATACGAAAAGCAAAGCGATAATGTAAAGAACAACCGTGAGTTTGAAGCGATCAATAAAGAGATTGAGATGCAGACACTGGAGGTGAAACTTTGCGAAAAGCATATAAAAGATGCTACGGAAGAAATAGGTGAAAAAGCCCGCCAATTGGAATCTGCTAAAAAGGCCGTTTCTACTAAAGAAAATAACCTATCGGGCAAAAAGGGAGAGTTGGAAAAGATTATCGGGGAAACCGAGAAAGAAGAAAAGCACTATACCAAAATGGCTATGGATGCCCGTACACAGGTTGAAGGAAGGTTATTGGCCAGTTATGACCGGATACGTAATAATTACCGCAATGGGCTGGCAGTGGTAGCTGTGGAAAGAGATAGTTGTGGTGGTTGTTTCCACGCTATTCCGCCGCAGCGCCAAAGCGAGATCAGGCTGCGAAAGAAAGTAATTGTTTGCGAAAACTGCGGCCGTATCCTTGTAGATAATGACCTGAATGATAGTATAGATGTAAAATAATTTATCCTGTATCCGGGATAGGGGTTCAGCATTTGCTGAACCTTTTTTATTTCTTTTCAACATGTGTTATTTGTAACTGCTTATTTACTAATTTGGTGCACAGGTTAGTTTATGCTTCAGAAACTTTTTATCCGCAATTATGCCATCATAGAGGAGGTCGATATTGATTTCTCCAAGGGGCTAAATATTATTACTGGTGAGACAGGGGCCGGTAAAAGTATACTCATGGGTGCGCTTAGCCTGATCCTTGGTGAACGTGCCGAAGCGGGAGTTTTGAATGACAAAGCGGCTAAATGTATTGTAGAGGGCTGCTTTGTAATGGAGGGTTCGGAAGCGATAAATACATTTCTTACAACCAATGAACTGGAACCGGGAGAGGAATTGCTTATCCGCAGGGAAGTGGCACCTGGAGGGAAATCCAGGGCTTTTATCAATGATACTCCTGTAAGCCTTGCACAATTAAAAAAATTGAGTTCCATTCTTGTAGACCTGCACCAACAGTTTGATACAGCAGCATTAAGCAGTAATGATTTTCAGCGGGAGGTATTAGATGCTTTGGCAGGAAACGGTTCCTTATTGGCAGAATACGCTATTGTGTACAAACAATATACCTCTGCAAAAAAGGAGTTGGAAGATATGCTGGACAAACAGCAAAAAGCCAATGCTGTATATGACTATCAGCAATATTTATATGCTGAACTGGCAGAGGCGGGGTTTAGGGAAAATGAATTAGAAGAGCTGGAAGTTGAACTTAAATTATTAAACAATGCCGAGAGCGTGAAGGAACAGGTAGATGCTATGGCCAGGGAATTGAAAGAAGGCGAGCAGCCTGTTACGCAGCAGTTGAAATCCCTTATAAGCCGGATAGCAGCTGTCGGGCCTTATCATCCGGAAATGAGCGATCTTGCCCGCCGTGTACAGGAGGCCTATATTGAAATAGCAGATGTGGCAGATGAACTTGAGAATATTTCCGGAAAAATAGAGTATGATGCGGAGAAAATACAGATTGCAAATGACAGGCTCTCTGCCGGGTACAAATTACTGAAGAAACATAGTGTTACCTCTACCAATGAACTACTTGTCATACAAGAAGACCTGAATAGTAAACTTAACGAATATCAGCATGTTGGTGAATGGGCGCAGCAAAAAGAAAAGGAAGTAAAATTGTTGCTGGCTGATTGTGAGCGTTTGGCTCAGCAGCTTTCGGCAGGTAGACAGGCTGCGGTACCTGCCTTTGTAAAGAAAGCGAACAGCCTGCTTAAGCAGGTAGGTATGCCTAATGCCCATATAAAAGTGCACTTACTAACGGTAATGCTTACTCCCTTTGGGAAGGATGAAGTTGAATTCCTGTTCGATGCAAACCTTCCTACCGGATCAGTTGAGGGTAATGGCAGGTTTGAGCCTTTGCGAAAAGTAGCCAGCGGGGGAGAGTTGAGCAGGTTAATGCTATGTATAAAGTCTATGGTGGCTAACAAGTTGCAATTGCCAACACTTATATTTGATGAAATTGATACAGGCATCAGTGGGGAGGCAGCCCGGCAGGTAGGTGGGATAATGAAGGAACTTGCCGGATCTCACCAAATAATAGCCATAACACACCAACCGCAAATAGCAGCGAGGGCAGATGCCCACTATTTTGTGTATAAATTGCCAAAGGAGAAGAGGATAGTGACAGCAATAAAGCAATTGGATAAGGAGGAAAGAATCACTACAGTAGCTAAAATGCTTGGAGGTGAGAACCCTACGCCTGCGGCGATGGAAAATGCCCGGGAAATGGTGGATAACTGATATATTCTACGTTGAAATACAAACAATTCCGTAAAGAGTTTTTCCGTAAGGGAAATGAATCTTATTTTTGCGCCTAAATTATACTGAACGATATGTCCTACAACTTACTGAAAGGGAAAAA
>CAZKPH010000363.1:0-2579 GCA_964554605.1 uncultured Ferruginibacter sp. | reverse complement strand
GGTTGTGCCTGCGGCAGAAAAATTTGAACTGGTTACAACTGCGTCTAACCCGGGTGTTAGTATAAGTAAAGTTAGCTTTGGAGCATTCAATACTGTTCCGCCATTTACAACTGGCCCGGCACCAGCTACTTCCTGGCAGAATACAAGTTTCACTGGTGTAGTTGATGATGTTCGCTTATTTAATAAAGCATTAACGGTATCCGAAATTTCCGATTTGTATACGAGAGGTTCAGCAGGTAATTAATATAATACGAGAGAGTGTTTAATAATCTAAATGAGCTCCTGCAATTGCAGGAGCTTTTTTTTGTTCTTTTGGTTATGAAAATATTATGCTGTTGATACCCTTTTACCGGATAAAAAACTACCATTTTTCTTTAAACATGAGTAATATTTATTTACCAATCCGGTTATAATTGTTTTCGGCAACTTTAACGGCGTATTTGATATTGTGTTTTTTTACATACTATACATTCCTATTTTTTAATTATATAAACAGTAGTTGCATATATATATAATGCCAGTTTGCTGTTTTTCTTTGCCCGGCGCTATTATATATTTATTATTAAAATTCGTTGATTGCAGATTGAAAATAAATTAGTAATTTGGATGCTGAAATATTATAATTGCTGCCAGACAGCCTTATCTGTTTCTTAGGAGTCTTTTGAGTTGAAAACGATTACATTTTTGTATGACTAGAAGAATAAAAATCGGTATAATCTTAGTATTGCTTTTTTCCTTTTACAAAAGCGGATTTTCTCAATTAAATCTTGTAGACAAATACCAGGAACTGAATAAACTTATGTCGTCTGCGGGAAGGTATGATGCTGTAATTGAAAAAGAAATAAACAAATTGCAGGCTAAGATAAAAACTGTATCAAAAGCCGATCTGCAATTACAATATTCTTTGTGTAACCAATTATATAACCATTATAAAGTATTCAAATACGATTCTGCTTACGCTTATGCATTCAGGTGCCAGCGAATGGCTTATCAGTTGCATGACCCTGAAAAAATTGCATACTCCAGTATTATCCTCAATTTTACATTGCTTTCTTCAGGTCTTTTCAAAGAGGCGGGGGATTCGCTTCGTGTAATAAGTGTTGCAAACCTGAGTGACAGTATTAAGACAGAATATTATGCATTGCAAGCAAGGTATTATTATGACCTGGCTGATTATGCGAAGGATAATTATTATACAGTCACTTATAATAAGATTGGCAGCAACTATCTTGATTCTGCACTGGCATTATATCCGCCAAATTCATTTTCATGGTATTATTATAAAGGATTAAAAGACATCCGGGTCGGCAATATGACGGAAGCCAAAACCAATTTCAACCGGTTGATACATAACAAGAACCTGACAGACCATGAAATAGCTTTAGCTGCATCCACATTGAGTGATATTTATATACAAAGCGGAAATGTTGATTCTGCCATTGTCTTACTTGTAGATGCCGCAGCTGCTGATATCCGTTCTTCTACCAAGGAAACATCGGCTATGTACAACCTTGCGCAGCTACTTTATAAAAAGGGAGATATCAAGAATGCTTCTAAATTTATAGAGTATGCAATAAATGATGCCTCATCTTACGGAGCACGGCAACGTAAAGTACAGTTAATTGCAATACTGCCGTTAATAGAAGCGGAAAAGATCAACCAGGTGGAATCCCAGAAGAAGGTACTTATCAGTTATTCAGTTCTTATTACACTATTGCTTATTGCGGTTATTTTCCTTGCTTTGACAGTATACAAACAGGTAGTGAAACTGAAAAATGCCCAGAAAATAATTTCTGCAGCCCATCAAAAGGAACATGAGATAAACCAGCAATTAGCAGAGACCAATAAGAAGCTTTCAGAGATGCATGTCAAAGAACAGGAAGTGAATGAAGCCCTTGCAGAAAGTAATCAAAAACTTTATGAAGCGAACCATAAACTATCTGAGGCCAATAAAATCAAAGAAGAATATATAGGCTATTTCTTTAATGCAAATAGTGAATTCTTTAACCGTATTGAGCGGTTCAAGCGTTCTATAGAACAGAAGATAATGGACCGTAAAATAGATGAGATAAGATTCATAGTGAATAATATTAATCTCCGCAGGGAGAAAGAAGACCTGTTGAAAAACTTTGATAAGGCATTTTTGAAATTATTCCCTCATTTTGTTGAAGAATTCAATCAGCTATTTCAACCTGAAGACAGGGTAATCCTAAAAGATGGCGAAATTTTGAATACCGATCTCAGGATATTTGCTTTAATACGCATGGGCATACATGATATCAGCAAGATTGCCCAGATTCTGGAGTACTCAGTTAATACTATTAATACATACAAGACCAAGATCAAGAACAAATCTATCGTTCAGAACGAAGAATTTGTGGACAGGATCATGCAGATCGAGTCTATTAAGTATTAAATCCTTGTTTAATTACAGAACTTTTTTGCGGACTTTAGTTATATATACAGATATTTATAATTTATTTTACTGTATTGATTATTAATTCGTTGCATTTGCCATAATCCGTTTTTCCCAATAATTATTGATATTTTGATTATATAAGTTGGCAACGGCTTTATTA
>CAZKPH010000362.1:0-2581 GCA_964554605.1 uncultured Ferruginibacter sp. | reverse complement strand
AGTAGCTGAAAAAATTTTTACTAAAGCAACACAGGTGGCAGTTTTCGATACTGCATTCCATCAGTCTATGCCTCCCAAGGCATACCGGTATGCTATCCCGAAAGAATTGTATACTATCCACCATATACGTGCTTACGGATTTCATGGTACCAGCCATAAATATGTAACCGAGAGGGCATCGGAATACCTGCAAAACCCAAAAGCAAAGATTGTTACTATCCATTTGGGAAATGGATCCAGTATGGCTGCGGTAGATGCCGGAAGATGTATGGATACAACTATGGGGCTGGGGCCTCTTGATGGGTTGGTTATGGGTACAAGATGCGGGGATATTGATGCAACTGTGGTTTTTCATATGGTGAACCAGTTGGGCTATGAGATCAACCAGGTAGATAATGTCCTTAATAAAAAAAGCGGATTGTTGGGGCTTACCGGTTCCAGCGATATGAGGGATGTTAAGGCAGAGATTGAAAGAGGGAATGAAGATGCTATGCTGGCGTATGAAATGTATGCTTACAGGATCAAGAAATACATTGGCGCATACGCTACGGCGTTAGGTGGGCTGGATGCGATAGTATTTACGGGAGGTATAGGGGAGAATGATAATAATATGCGTAAACTGAGCACTAGTGGCCTGCAGTTCATGGGTATTGAGGTAGATGAGAAAAAAAATGCAGGACGTAATAAAGGAATTACGGAGATTAGTACGGAAACTTCGAAAGTGAAAGTATTGATAGTGCCAACCAATGAAGAACTTGAAATTGCCCGGCAGTGTTATATGCTGGTGAAGAAATAAACAAATCCTATAGAAGCCATTAATTCCGGAAGTTGTTATTGTGTTATTGTGTGCAGAAACAAACACTCCGCCAGAGTACCCTACTTATTGATAAGGTTGCATTGGATGTTCTGATGCAACCTTTTATTTTTTGCAATAATCTCCTTTATTTTTCTTCTTTTCAAAAAAAATGAATGGCAAAAAAGTAATTTTTGCAGTTGTAAACATATTTATTTTTTCTTGAAATAGGGAAGATTCATTTTAGGTGGTTTTTTCTTTTCATTATATTTTTGTGTCGCTTTTTGCATTCGTGGTTGTGTCTGGCAGGGCATGCTGAATAGAGCAGGAATAGTACAAGTGTGCGACGCAACGATGCTGAAGCAGGTACGAAAGCTGGTTTCAAAAAAATTATTCATATTCTTTACGGCTCGGGATTGAGTTGCGAAGAGATAAAAGCACAAAAAATGGTAGATGTAATATTAGGGCTCCAATGGGGCGACGAAGGCAAAGGAAAGATTGTTGATTATTTTGCTCCGGCTTATGATGTAGTTGCAAGGTTTCAGGGCGGGCCCAATGCAGGACATACGCTTTATGTGGATGGGAAAAAAGTAGTATTGCACCAGATACCCAGCGGTATTTTTCATGCAAATAAGACGAATCTCATTGGTAATGGGGTTGTTTTGGATGTGGTAACATTGAAAAAGGAGTGCGAACAGGTAGCGGCTATGGGAGTCGATTATAAAAAAAATCTTTACATAAGTGAACGGGCCCATTTAATCCTGCCAACTCACCGGGCTTTGGACAAGGCTAGCGAATTGGCAAAGGGGAATGATAAAATAGGCTCTACTCTTAAAGGGATCGGCCCGGCTTATATGGATAAAACAGGGCGCAATGGATTGCGGGTAGGGGATATCCTGGATAAAAATTTTATTTCTCAGTATATTAAACTAAGGTTGAAACATCAACGCTTGTTGGATAATTATAATTTCCAGGAAGATATTAGTGCATGGGAAGATGAATTTTTTGCAGCAATTGATTTCTTGAGGACATTTAAAATCGTTAACGGAGAATATTTCATTAATGATAAAATTCAGTCCGGGCAGAAGGTTTTAGCTGAGGGGGCGCAGGGGAGCATGTTGGATGTGGATTTTGGCACTTTCCCGTTTGTTACCAGCAGTAATACTATTTCTGCTGGGGTTTGCACTGGATTAGGTATTGCACCTTCGAGGATCAAAGATATATTCGGTGTTACCAAAGCATATTGTACCCGGGTAGGGAGCGGGCCTTTTCCTACTGAACTGCATGATGAAATGGGCGAATTAATCCGGAAAACCGGGAATGAATTTGGCAGCACAACAGGGAGGCCCCGCCGATGCGGATGGATCGATCTGGTGGCGTTGAAATTTGCCTGTATGATAAATGGTGTTACGCAATTGGTTATGACAAAGACGGATATTCTTGACTCTATTAAAGAACTGCAGGTTTGTGACGGTTATAAAATTGACGGTGAGGAAATAAATTATATTCCTTTTCAGATGAATAAACTTGAG
Organism: uncultured Ferruginibacter sp.; assembly: GCA_964554605.1. GTDB lineage: Bacteria > Bacteroidota > Bacteroidia > Chitinophagales > Chitinophagaceae > Ferruginibacter. Next base: position 256 of record CAZKPH010000362.1, on the reverse strand, counting down.
ATAGCTCCGGTGTACAGAAAATTTAGCGGATGGCAACAGGATATTACCGAGATAAACAATTTTGAAAACCTTCCGGGAAATATGCAGACATACATTCAATACATGGATCAATACCTGGGAGTGCCAGTAAAATTTATAAGTAACGGTCCTGGCAGAGATCAAATTATTGCGTTGTAAAAAAAAAATATATAAAAAAGTGAGTTTTTTTTTGGCTAATTAAAAATCTCTAAGAAATTTTACAATATTAATTGTTTAA
>CAZKPH010000361.1:0-2600 GCA_964554605.1 uncultured Ferruginibacter sp. | reverse complement strand
CTTTTCGTTTCTGGTATTAATGCTTTTTGCAGGTGTAAAGATCTAAAAGCTTTGCTTGAATTGGAAAATTTTTGCTTTTGTGAAAAAGATATAGAAACTGTTTTTGAAGCAGGGAAATTTGTTGGATTAGGGAAGGCTACTCTTGGCCAGATTGTGTCGCACCTGCGAAAATGTTATACACAGCATATCGGGATAGAATTTAGTGCTGTAAACAGCCGTCGTAAGATAAACTGGTTGGTGAATGCCATTGAAAATTCGATGCTTGAGCCGGTTTCAATACAGCAAAAAAGGCGCATTCTGCAAAAGTTAAATGAAGGGGTAATGTTTGAAAAATTCCTTCATACCAAGTATGTTGGCCAAAAGCGTTTTTCTCTTGAAGGTGGAGAAACCACTATTCCGGCACTCGATGCTATTATTAATACGGCATCAGAACTTGGTGTAGAAGAAGTGGTATTTGGTATGGCTCATCGGGGAAGGCTCAATGTACTGGCCAATATTCTTGGTAAAACATATGAGCAGATATTCAGCGAATTTGAAGGTACTGCTATTCCGGACACAACAATGGGCAGCGGCGACGTGAAATACCATCTAGGGTTCAGTAGCCAGGTGGATACAAGAAATGGCAAAAAGATTAATCTTAAACTATGCCCCAATCCATCTCACCTGGAGGCCGTGGATCCGATTGTGATTGGCTTTGCCAGAAGCAAAGCTGATGTGTTGTACGAAAGTAATTTTAGTAAAATACTGCCGGTGTTGATTCATGGCGATGCATCTGTAGCCGGGCAGGGTATTGTATATGAAGTGTTGCAGATGTCTAATCTTCGGGGATACTATGTTGGCGGGACGGTACATTTCGTTATTAATAACCAGATAGGGTTTACAACTGATTTTGACGATGCCAGAAGTGCCGATTACTGTACCTCCGTGGCGGCAATGGTGAAAGCTCCTGTGTTGCATATTAATGGCGATGACCCCGAGGCAGTTGTTAAGGCTGCCGAAATCGCTATGCGTTATCGGCAGGAGTTCAATAGCGATATATTTGTAGATATGGTTTGTTATCGGCGGCATGGACACAATGAAGGCGATGAGCCTAAATTTACCCAACCGCATTTGTATTCTCTTATAGACAGGCACCTGAATCCAAGAGAAGTATATACACAGTATCTTATTGAAAATGGGGAACCCGATGCCCAACAACTTGCTCGTGAAATGGAAAAGCGTTTCCTGGCTGATTTACAGGAACGACTTGATGAAGTAAAGCAGCATCCGTTGCCTTATATATTTCAAAAACCAGAACTGTGGTGGCAGGAATTGCGAAGAGCAAGGCCGGATGATTTTAACAGATCTCCCGATACCTCAATCCCGGCCGATCTGTTCAGGAAAATATTTGATGGAATCATGAAATTGCCCGCAGGGTTCAAGCCAATACGAAAGGTAGAGAAACTATTACAGGATAAAATAAAACTCTTTGCTGATGACCAGAAAGTAGATTGGGCAACAGGTGAGCTTATTGCTTACGGAAGCATACTGCTGGAAGGAAACGATGTGAGGATGAGCGGACAGGATGTGCAAAGAGGAACCTTCAGCCACCGACATGCCGTAATTCATGATGAGATATCCAATCAGCCCTATAACAGGCTGAATCAACTTTCTGCTACCCAACCCCCCTTGCGTATATTTAATTCATTGCTTAGTGAGTATGGAGTGCTTGGGTTTGAATATGGTTATGCAATGGCTAATCCCCATGCGTTAGTGATTTGGGAAGCACAATTTGGTGATTTCTGTAATGGTGCGCAGACAATAGTAGACCAGTTTGTTACTACAGCTGAAACCAAATGGCATAGGATGAATGGCATGGTGATTCTTTTACCGCACGGATACGAGGGACAAGGGCCTGAACACAGTAGTGCCAGGATGGAACGTTTCTTGCAGATGTGTGCTGAAAATAATATAGTTGTTACCAATATTACGACAGCGGCCAATTTTTTTCACGCTCTTAGGAGGCAACTACAATGGCAATTTAGAAAGCCTCTTATTAATTTTTCTCCCAAAGCCAATTTACGGCATCAGGGTTCCTGCAGCCGTATTAGTGAATTTACAAACGGGGCATTTAATGAGGTAATTGATGATGCGAGTATTAATGATGCCAACCTGGTGAAAAAAGTGCTGATATGCTCGGGTAAAATATATTTTGATCTTGCTGAGAAGCAGCAAAAAGAAAACATAAGCGATGTTGCAATTATCCGGCTGGAGCAGATATATCCATTGCCGCAAATGCAGTTGGAAATTTTGTATAATAAGTATAGTAAAGCTATATGGTATTGGGTACAGGAAGAACCGCTAAATATGGGAGCGGCAACTTTTCTGCGTATGAACCTGAAGAAAATCAATTTTTATATTATTAGCCGCCCGGCTAGTGCAGCAACTGCAACAGGATTTTCTAAGGTACATGCCAGGGAACAGTCAGAATTGATTCAAACAGCATTTTCGATATAGTAAGTTTTTAAATTCTTAAAAATGTATTCATAAAAAAAATCCCGCAATTACTGCGGGATTTTCATTTAAACTAAAATTCACTTTTTGCTCAGCCTATTTTAGTT
>CAZKPH010000360.1:0-2617 GCA_964554605.1 uncultured Ferruginibacter sp. | reverse complement strand
GTATGGCTCATAATCGGGTCATCTGTACTTTTCGGTTGTACCCATCAAGCATAATTACGGGAGATGAACTTAAAAAATTCAGTATTGGCCTCCGCTTTCTGCGTCTGCAGTACTTCCTGCATTTCAGGACTGTCGCTTTTTTTCATTTCCAGTTCCCAATACACCAGTTTTTTATAAATATCCATCCATTCGTTATAGCTGGGATTATTATTAAGCGCCATAAAAAGGCTCCTGAATTCCTGCTGATAGGCATTAGTTGTCCTTTCTGCAACAAGGCGCTTGTTATCAATAATTTTTTTCAGGCTTAATAATACCTGGTTAGGATTTACCGGTTTGATAAGGTAATCGGTTATCTGAGAACCTATTGCCTCGTCCATAATATTCTCAGCTTCGTTCTTTGTAATAAGTACAACCGGAAGGTTATTCCTGATCTCTTTGATCTGCTGTAACGCCTGTAAGCCTGTAATCCCTGGCATAGATTCATCAAGCAAAACAACATCCACGGCATTTTCCCTGACATATTCCACCCCGTCGAAACCGTTGGCTCTTGTTAGCACTTCATACCCCTTGTTTTCAAGAAACATAATTTGAGATTTCAGACTGTCTATTTCATCATCAATCCAAAGAATTTTAGCTATGCTCATAAATAGTGGGTCCGTTTTTAAACGGAAATTGTTTTATGTATTTCAATATTCTATATTGCCTTAAAATACCGGATGGCTGTCAATCACATCAATATTCAATATCTTTTTCAATCCAATGCAGCATTCCGTACATGGTTTTTGTCCTACATTTACAAATTTAATTTTTTAAACCATAGCGGCTATGCTTTATTTTGCTTTGTTCATCTTTTAACATGCATTTATAAAAGCATACGAATTTAAAATAATTATATCTGTAAATGCCTTTTCGAAAAATAATCAACGATCCCGTATATGGTTTTATTACAATAAACGATGAACTGATCTTTTCGATTATTGCACATCCTTATTACCAGCGTCTAAGGCGGATCCATCAAATGGCTATGGCGCACCTCGTATATCCTGGTGCCGTTCATACCCGCCTGCACCATTCACTGGGCGCTTATCACCTAATGTGCAATGCGGTTGCCGAACTTAAGAACAAAGGTATAGATATAACCATGGAAGAAGAACAGGCCGTTAAAATAGCCATTCTTCTCCACGATATCGGCCACGGCCCATTTAGCCATGCTTTAGAACAGGTTTTGATTGAAAATAAGCATCATGAAGAAATTTCTCTTTTACTTATGAAAGAGCTTAACAGGATATTTAACGGCAGGCTTGGGATGGCTATAGATATTTTTACCAATAATTATCACAAAAAATTCCTCTACCAACTAATCAGTGGGCAATTGGATGTAGACCGGATGGATTATCTTTCCCGAGATAGTTTTTTTTCGGGCGTAAGCGAAGGTGTTATCGGTTACGACAGAATCATTAAAATGCTTACTGTCTGTCAGGGGGAATTAATGGTGGAAGAAAAGGCTATTTATTCCATAGAAAAATTTTTAGTGGCAAGAAGATTAATGTACTGGCAGGTTTATTTGCACAAAACGGTACTTTGCGCAGAACAGATGCTTAAACGAATTATAAAAAGGGCCCGCCAGGTAAATGCCCCTGCACAGTTCCCGCTATACAGGTATATTAGTGAAAAAGACCCTGAAATTATTCCGAATGAATTTTGCTTATTGGATGATTATGATGTACTCACTGCGATTAAATCATGGTGTACTCATCAAGACAAAGTACTTTCGCTACTGTGCAAAGGGATTATTGACCGAAACCTGTTAAAGGTGAAATTTTTTGGGGGGCCGGTTGAAGAATCATTGTTGAAGGAACGGCGGAGGGAGGCAATATCCAAGTGGCAATTGACAGAAGAAGATGCAGAATGGCTCGTATTTACCGGCGAAGCAGCCAGCAGCACTTATAATTTTGAGAATGAACATATTCATATACTTTTTAAGGATGGCACCGTTAAGGATATCTCCGAAGTGGACAATGCTTTAATTAGTAAGAATGTCAAAGGCAAGATCAAAAAATATTACATTTGCCATTGCAGGTAACTAAAGGATATAGTTAATAGTTCATACGGATGTTTTAAGATATGGACAATTAACCTTTAATAAATTATGAACTATTAACGATTTTAACGATTTATGCAATTTACAGCAGCACAAATAGCCATGATGATCAATGGCAAAGTGGAGGGAAATGAGAATGCAAGTGTTGGTTCTTTCGGAAAGATAGAAGAAGCGCAGGAAGGCCAGTTGGCATTTCTGGCAAATCCCAAATATGAGGAGTATCTTTACCTGACAAAAGCCTCAATAATTATAGTCAATGAATCGCTTGAGCTAAAACAACCTATTAATTCTACGCTGGTCAGGGTTGCTGATGCCTACAGCTCATTCGCAACGCTTCTGCACAAATATCAGCAAATACAAACACAACAACTAAGTGGGATCGAACAACCCGTTTATCTGCATGAATCAGCCCGTTTGGGGAATAACATTTACATAGCCGCATTTTCCTATATCGGGGAAAAAGCCGTTATTGGCAATAATGTCAAAATTTTTCCAAATGTGATTATTGGTAAGAAT
>CAZKPH010000359.1:0-2643 GCA_964554605.1 uncultured Ferruginibacter sp. | reverse complement strand
ATTCTTTTGATAAACTGGAGTTTTTCCCCGATATGTTTTATTACCTGCGTAAAATAGCAGATGAACTGGATTTTGAACTGGTAATGGTTTCAAACCAGGACGGCCTTGGAACCGAAAAGTATCCGGAAAAAAATTTCAGGGAAATTCAGGGCTTTGTAATAAAAAGCCTGCAAAATGAAGGTATTATTTTTTCTAAGGTTTGTATCGACAAAAGTTTTCCTGATGATAATTTGCCTACCAGGAAACCAGGCACGGCAATGCTGGAAGAATATATCAAGGACCCTTCTTACGATTTGCCTGCTTCTTTTGTAATTGGTGACAGGGGCACGGATGTGCAACTGGCCAGGAACCTGGGTTGTAAAGCGATTTGGCTCAATTTAGATTCGGAACTGGGTGCAGCAGAAGTACCGGATTCGCTGGAGCAACTACGCAAAGAGGTAGTGGCGTTGGAAACAACAAACTGGAAAACTATTTATGAATACTTAAAGTTGCCGCCAAGAATCATATTTCATGAACGGGTTACGAATGAGACTTCTATCTCTATTACTCTTAATCTGGATGGGGCAGGCAAGGCCCGCATCACAACCGGGATTGGTTTTTTTGACCATATGCTGGATCAGATAGCAAAGCATGGCAATCTGGATCTGTTTGTTACCTGTAAAGGAGACCTCCATATTGATGAGCATCACACCATTGAAGATGTTGGTATTGCTTTGGGCGAAGCATTCCTGAAAGCATTGGATAATAAACGAGGGATTGAGCGATATGGATTTTTATTGCCAATGGATGACTGCCTTGCACAGGTAGCTATTGATTTCGGGGGCAGAAGCTGGATTGTGTGGGATACGTCATTTACACGTGAAAAGATAGGGGAAATGCCTACGGAAATGTTTTTTCATTTCTTTAAATCATTCAGTGATGCATCGCGGAGCAACCTGAATATAAAAGCCGAAGGCAATAATGAACACCACAAAATAGAAGCTATTTTCAAGGCTTTTGCTAAGGCAGTTAAAATGGCGGTGAAAAGGGATATCAATAATAATTCTTTACCTTCTACCAAAGGTTTATTATAATGGATATAGCAGTTATCAAATACAATGCGGGAAATGTACAAAGTGTCCAGTACGCTTTACAGCGTTTAGGTGCCAATGCCGTAGTGACAGATAAGGAAGATGTCATCCGCAGTGCGGAAAAAGTAATATTCCCGGGTGTGGGCCATGCGGCTTCTGCAATGAGTTGCCTCCGTGAAAACGGGTTGGATGAACTAATCATATCGCTGAAACAGCCGGTTTTAGGCATCTGTCTCGGGTTACAGCTTTTGTGTAAGCATACTGAGGAAGGGGATACAGATTGCCTGGGGATATTTGATACGCAGGTCAAACTTTTCCGGTCAACTGAACAGAAAATCCCCCAAATCGGGTGGAATAATATCTATGGTTGCAGTTCTGCTTTGTTTGAAGGATTGTGTGAGAAAGATGCTTATGTATATTTTGTACATAGCTATTTTGCAGAAGCATGTGCAGATACAGCCGCAACTACCGATTATATTATTTCATATAGTTCTGCTTTGCAAAAGGATAATTTTTATGCCGTGCAATTCCATCCGGAAAAATCCGGAAAAGTGGGCGAACAGATACTGAAAAATTTTATTACTTCTATATGATTATTATTCCTGCAATAGATATTATTGACGGCAAATGTGTTCGGCTGACACAAGGTGACTATTCGCAAAAGAAAGTATATAATGAAGATCCTGCGGAAATTGCCAGGAAATTTGCTGATGCCGGTATTACAAGAGTACATCTGGTAGACTTAGACGGCGCAAAAGCAGGTGCTGTCAGGAATCTGAAAGTATTGGAAAATATTTGCGCCGCAACGAAGTTGATTGTGGATTTTGGCGGCGGGGTTAAAACATTAGACGATGTGACAGCTATTTTCAATGCGGGAGCATAAATTGTTACGATCGGAAGCCTGGCTGTAAGACAACCTAATTTAATGGTAGAATGGTAGCTGGAATTTGGCCCCGATAAATTTCTGGTAGGAGCGGATGTATTAGATTCTCGTGTTAAGATCAGTGGCTGGCTGGAGGATGCAGGCATTACAATTTTTGATTTTATTGGGAGGCTGATCTCGCTTGGTGTTTCGGATATTTTCTGTACGGATATTTCAAAGGATGGCGCAATGAAAGGGCCTTCCATTAAATTGTATGAACAAATAATTAAGCAATATTCGGGGTTACACCTGATCGCCAGCGGAGGAGTATCTCATATAAGCGATGTAGTGAAGTTACAAGAGATAGGATGTAGTGGCGCAATAATTGGCAAAGCTATCTATGAAGGGACAGTCTCTCTTGAGGAACTTACAACATTTCATTCATAAACTGATTTAAAATAACTGAATTGCTGACTAAACGAATTATACCTTGCCTGGATATCAAAGACGGCAGGACCGTCAAAGGAGTCAATTTTGTAGATATCCGTGATGCCGGAGATCCGGTCGAACTGGGAATGTTGTATTCACAACAGGGTGCTGATGAACTTGTTTTTCTTGATATTACTGCTACTGTAGAAAAGAGAAAAACTTTGGTAACATTGGTAGACAGAATTGCTGCTAATATTAATATTCCTTTTACCGTTGGAGGTG
>CAZKPH010000358.1:0-2721 GCA_964554605.1 uncultured Ferruginibacter sp. | reverse complement strand
ACTGGCATACCCAAACATCATACCCTGATCCCCGGCACCCTGGTCTTCTTTCTTTTGCCTTACAACGCCTTGGTTGATATCTGAAGACTGTTCATGAATTGCTGAAAGTATCCCGCATGAATTCGCTTCGAACATATAAGCACTTTTCGTATACCCAATCTTACGGATAACGGACCTGGCTATTTCCTGAACATCAAGATAGGCTTTGCTTTTAACTTCCCCGGCCAAAACGACCTGACCAGTAGTTACAAGCGTTTCACAAGCAACTTTACTCTGGGGGTCGAAAGCTAAGAAATTATCTATTAATGCATCGCTGATCTGATCTGCAACTTTATCCGGGTGACCTTCACTTACGGATTCTGATGTAAATAAATAAGGCATATTTCTACTATTTAAGATGGCAAAGATAAGATTATTTGGAATGCAAATGAACAATAAAGCCTCCTTAAGGGAGGCTTGTTTTATCACAATTTGGAATACACTATTCGCATACGAAGTTTATAATCAGGATTATTCCCATCGCCTATTCTGATGCGCCCATAACATAAATTACTATTGTAAGAATAGGTATATCCATAGTATTTCAGTTGGAATGGGGCGTATAACCTTATCGTATAGTTTGGCCACCTGCGTGTAACAAGATTTTGGACATAACGGGAAACATTAAAATTATAATACGTGATAGTATTGCCAAATGCATCCGTTTTCTTACGTGCAGTACCGCCAAAATACCCATAGCTAATACCGTTTGCCGGGAGGAATGCCACTGGTACACTATTATCAGGCTCATAATAATCATACGGGCTCAGGTCATAATATATCGGCTTGAATTTTTCAGTTGTGGTGGTATCCTTGAGATCAAGATAAAGATAACCCGGGGGTGTCAATATTGCATCAAGGCCCGGTATTGATGACGGTACCTGTTCAACAATAATTTCTGCACGATGGATTATGCTATTGGGAAATGTTCCCAAAGACGGAATAGACATATTAATATAAGTACCAGGAGTAGACTGTAAATACAAATTGTTAGGCTGAGGCGAACCGGTCATTTCTGAACCACTGCGATCCCGTACAACATAATTGGCATGAGCACCAGATGCCCCCGCAGATGCATTATATATAACAGGAAAAGTTACATAAGTAGTGTCTACTACGCCTCTGTTCCGTTTTCTATAATGTATTTCCAAACGGGTATCTGCATCAGAAAGGTTTACGTAAAACAGCCCATTCCCCCCCATGCCTTTATCAGCAATAACTGCAAATCCTTTATGAAACAATTTAAAGGTGGAATCGGAGTAAAAAGCGTTATTCAATGCACTCTTAGCAGAATCACTATTGTATATATCCGAGCCAAAAATATTATCCAGCCGTATACGGATTTGATTACTAACGGAATCCTTGTGATTCTTCAAATAGGTATATTTCCACATGCCAGCCCCAGTTACAGTTGTTTGCCCCAATAAATGGGTTGGGGTTATATCAGGCTGAAAATTGAGCAAATAGGAAGAATCAACAAAATTAGATGTACCCGGGTTCAATTCGTACACACTAAAATGCTGGGGAATAGTTGTATCACCATACATACCCTTGTACGACAGGCAAAGCACTACAGAGTCCAGGCCCGCGCCAAAACCATTCAATGTGTCGCCGGACGAGCCTAATGAATAGGGAAAATAGTTAGGCCTCACCTGAAAATAAACATCAGCATTGGTAGTACCAAAGAGAGGGTCATTGTTAATACTTCCAAGAATAAAATTATCCGTAAGAGCCATACGGGTAGAATCAGTAAACAAACCTTGCGTGGCATTTATAGTTAGTACGGTGTCGAAAGTATGGACATTATCAACATCAGGTATCAGGCCGCTACCCATTTCGGTGGTATCTATTTTAGTACAACTCCAGTTTGCAAAAGAGAACAGCAATAAAATTGCTCCGAGATAACCAGATATTTTTTTATGCACAAATAACTGTATTTAAAAGTCTTGAATGGTGTATTTTACTATTTGGCAAGTTCGGTATATAATTGCAAATAGTCTGTTAAATCACTTTCTGCATTAAAGTGTAGTGTTTTTTTCCCTTTTACTTTCCCAAATTCCTCAAGCAATTTTTTGTCTGTTTTTGCAGCTCCGAATGTTACCGCATCGGCATAAGCAGCCCCACCCCTAAACATGGAAACATTACTTGTCTCCTTAAAATATTCCAGCTCTTTCTTTGTAACATTGTCATTAATGGCAGCCAGTTTTAGAAACTCGCTACCCAGTTTTTCCTTGAAAGTAGCTTCGCCGATTGTATACACAACTTTACAGTTATTAAAAACTGGCTCTTTCTTATAAGCCACTTTTATAAACATAGGAATAAGCCCTGTCATCCACCCACTGCAATGAATGATATCGGGAGGCCATCCGAATTTTTTAACGGTTTCCAATGCACCTCTGCAAAACAGCACCGTCCGCAAACCATTATCATCAAACCATTTCTCATTTTCATCATGAAAGATCGATTTGCGCTTGAAAAAATCTTCATTATCCAGAAAATAAACCTGCAAACGAGCATTGGGCAAAGAAGCAACCTTAATAATCAAAGGATAATCATCCCCGGCAACGGAAACGTTGATACCAGACAACCTTACTACTTCATGTAAACGGTGCCTGCGCTCATTGATTACACCAAAACGGGGCATAATACACCTGATTTCCATGCCACTATCGTTCGACTTAA
>CAZKPH010000357.1:0-2731 GCA_964554605.1 uncultured Ferruginibacter sp. | reverse complement strand
ACTTAGGATTAGCATTCCCTATGATACCAACACTATCGGCGCTATTATCTGCTTTTCTTAGAAACTTAATATTTCCGGTAGCAGGATCCACGCCTTGCGAAATCTTACCATAGAAAGAACCCAGCGGCATTCCTTCTTTTACAAGAGCTGTATAGAAATCATCTCCGGCAGGGTTAATAGCACCAACCGCAATAGTATTACCAACAATATTCAATACTTTGTTACGATTGAAGGAAATGTTGAAGTCTGTATTCCACCTGAAATTCTTATGCAGGATATTTTTTGAACTTACCTGTAATTCAAACCCTTTATTTTCCAGGCTGCCTGCATTTTGCTGTGCTATGCTGAAACCAGTACTTGTAGGAATCGGAACAGCCAGCAACATATCCGTCGTTTTCTTATAATAATAATCAGCCGTAACAGTTAAGCGGTTATCAAGTACAGTGAGATCCAAACCGATATCTACCTGAGATGTTTTTTCCCATTTCAGTGCATTATTTTCCATTGTGGTAGGAATAAATGCTGTTTGCGTCACACCATTGATCAGGTATTTGCTGCCAATCGTATCAACCAAACCGAAACGTGAATATTCAGGGGCCCTGTCATTACCAACAATACCCCAGCCCACACGCAATTTCAATTCATTCACAGCTTTGATGGCCTTAAAGAAATCTTCATTAGATATCCTCCATCCGGCAGAGAATGAAGGGAAATACCCCCAGTGATTTTCCGGAGAGAATTCGCCTGAACCATCAGCCCTGAAATTGGATGTAAGCAGGTATTTGTCTTTGTAGGCATAGTTGATCCTGCCAATAAATGCAATGCGGGAAATCCTCGCATAATCCGGGGAAGGAATAGACTGCACATTCCCTGAATTAATGGAATTGTCTTTTGCTCCTGTAAAATCCTGTGCTTTTCTGTACAGGTTATCTCTTGTAATTTCCCGGGAAGCTATGAAACCACCCATAGCTGTTATTGTATGGCTTTTAAAGCGGGTATTATAGGTTGCTGTATTTTCAGACAACCATTTCCTATTCTTATATGTATTTTCTACTGCTATTCCTTTAAGAGATTTTCCATAACGTGTCTGAACTGAATCCTGGAAAGAATTATATACCCCATCTGAATTCTCAAATCCGAAAAGGCTTTTTAACTTAAGTCCCTTAATCGGCTCTGCTTCTACATACACATTACCGTGATAACGATTATTTTTATACAAATGATCCGGCTGATAAACGGTAGATACAGGATTTTCAAGATCATTGATAAATGGGCTTCTGGCATACATTTCGGGTATGTCCGGATCCCTGATGCCAATGATTGGCACACAAGTGTAGAGGCGTGTGATGACACCATTCCTGTCATTTTCCGGCACATCCCGGTCTCTCCAGTTATCATAAGCCAGGCTTGTACCAGCCTTCAGGAAAGAGGTGAACTGATGGTCGAGATTTAATTTTATTGTCCCGCGCTTCACATTATTGTTCAGCACAATACCGTTTTGATTAACGTAAGATCCCGATACATAGTAGCTTGTAGTCTTATTGCCTCCCGTTGCAGAAAGCTGATAATTTTGAGAAAGAGCATTTCTGAATATCTCATTCTGCCAGTTTGTATTGGCGGAATATTTATCCCAATCCGTTGTTCCACCCATTTCAGTAGCCAATGCTTTAAACTGTGTACTATTCAGCACGTCCATTCTCTTCCATGCATTGGATAATGTCAGCGAAGTATTAAAGTTGATCTTCAATTTTTGATTTCGGCCTCTCTTGGTAGTGATGAGTACAACGCCATTGGCGCCGGAACTCCCGTAAATTGCTGCGGAGGATGCATCTTTTAATACAGATATATTTTCGATATCGGCGGGGTTGATCTCCCCGGGATTTGACGTAGGGACACCATCGACAATATATAACGGATCGCTTCCGGATGTAATTGAAGACGTACCTCTTATTCGCATTGAAAAACCTGCCTGCGGTTGGCCGGAAGAGCGAATTACCTGCACGCCGGCAGCTTTACCTTCGATAGTATAACCAAACTGGGCGTTGGCTCTGTTCTCCAGTTCTTTAGCCCCTATTACCGCTAATGCTCCCGTAAGGTCTTTCTTACGTTGTGTACCATAACCTACAACTATTACCTGTTCCAACACTTTATTCTCTTCTTCCATGGTAACGGTAAGTTTTTGTTTATCGCCAACCTGTACTTCCACATCTTTATACCCAATTGATTGAAATACGAGTATGGAAGCTTTGCTTTTTACAGTTATTGTAAAATGGCCCTTAGCATCAGTAGCTGTCCCGTTCTTAGTATTTTTTTCCATTACGGTAACACCGGCAAGCGGGGTATTGGACTTAGCAGCAACGACAGAACCTGTTACAGTTATATCAGCAAGGTCTGCAGGCTTTTCTGCTGTTATTGCGGGTTTGATTACAATTACTTTTTCCACGATCTTGTAAGTAAGTGGCTGCCCGGAAAGGATCAAGGCCATCAATTCATCTATTGTGGCATTTTCTGCAACAATAGTCACTTTACGGTCCAGATCAACCTGATCACTTCTGTAAAAAACAGAATAATCCGTTTTCTTCTCAATTTCTTTAAACACTTTTTTAACCGGAATATCATTTACCGTAAGCGTAAGCCTGTCTTGCGAGTATATTTTTGCATTTGCATGAAAAACAGCCAGCAAGAGAAAGACAGCAGTCAGTTTCATAACTCTAAATATTTTCTCTAAGAG
>CAZKPH010000356.1:0-2734 GCA_964554605.1 uncultured Ferruginibacter sp. | reverse complement strand
AAGCAATATGGAAGCCGATTATAGAAGATTTTTTTACGCCAACGATTGCGTAAACCGATCATCGGCAACGATGCCACAGACAATGTAAAAGCAGTTGCACAAAAAAATATAAGACTGGATTATTTGATAGAAAGTACTCCGGGTATGACAAGGCTTTTATTTGGCAATACAACCAGCGTGGCTCCGGAAGCTATATGTTGCGTAACGTTAAGGACACATTGCCCGCCTGCTGTGTTATTGATAAAAATAGAATCGCCTGACGGCAAAAGGGGCGGGGGCACAATAGCTTCTTTCCAGTTGGAAGCGGTATCCCAATTGCCATTACCGGTAAAAATATATGTGTATTTATCCCGTGTAACAAGCCAGATTGTGGCATTCATAATTAAATTCTGATGATTGGTAGAAACATCCCCGGTATAGCCATTATATAACTGATCATTCGGATCGCCCGTACCGTCATCACAAGGGGAACTATCCCCTATGGCAACAATTTTTCCGGCACCATACCTGGAACATGCTACTGCAATATTCGTATTCCCGCTGGTTCCCGAACGGTAAATTACTGCTTTGGCAGCAGCATTAGCAGTTGGATTGATCGTAATAGTAGTACCATTACTCCACATTACTTTTGTAACATTGCCCATCGGGCCATGCAATAAAGTGTCCGTTACCGGTAATGCAGCAGCAAGATTCGAAAAAGTCCCGGAATAATTTTGAAGGTCGAAAATAATGCCGAAAGGATTGGAATTTCCTGTACTGTTATTCTGCAAGAGGTCATCCCATATTTCAGGCGAATCATGATTATCGTTATTCCTGTCTGACTGTGTATGGTCAGAAATCATAAATAGCCCTCCACCTGATGCAACAAATTTTAGAACCGCTGTTTTTTCTGCATCTGTAAACAAAATATTAGGTTCGCAAACAATGTATGCATTGTAATTAGAGAGATCCTGAGGATTCGTGGTATCTCCATAAGTAATTTTTCCGTTGTAGGGCAATGTCTCGACAATATATCCTCGTTTTGCACAATCGACACCCCAATTGGAAAGGCCACCTGTCCAATAGGTTTCGGCTGTTGTAGTTGTAATGGCAGATTGCGAAGGCGATGGTATACGTTGGGCATTACTTTCGGTTCCACCGTTTAATACCGCAGGGCCGGAACCAAATCCTAAGTTATGACTATCGGCATCAATGACCCAATCAGCGCTTCCGGCCGTTTCAGCCTTAGTATTATCAAAGAGAACTTTTACCTGGGCTGAAGCAGAACCGGTAAATGTAAAAACAATCAGTAAAATCAGCAACCGAACAATCATTTTCCAAAGGATATTTTTAAAAACCCCTGATTAAAAAATGTAAAGGATTAAAATTACATTATCTCGAAATAGAAACTTCATCTTTAACAAAAAATCAAATCAGTTTTATCCCGTTTTTTTCTATAGATATTTTCTGCTTCTTATATAAATTTCCGATTGTCATCTTAAAAGTTTTTTTACTCATACCGAAAAAAGAATAGATATCATCAGGGTCGCTTTTATCATGAAATGGCAGGTAACCGTCATTTTCAGACAACATACGTAATATTTTATCTGTTTCGTCTTCGACTCTTTTATAACCTGAACGCCCAGCTACCAGGTCAATCTTATTTTCATCAGGATAAATTTTTTTAATGTACCCTCTGAATTTGTCTCCTATGCTGATATCTCGATAGATTTCATTGAAATGCAGTACTCCTGTATGCTGGTTATTAATAATACAAACATATCCGATATCTGTTCTCCTAAAAACAACAAGGTCCACCTCTTCCAATTCCTTGACGGTTAAAACGTCATTACTTAAAAAAGGTATAATCTTCTCTGTTGCGGCAATACGGCCTGTTTGTTCATCCAGGTATATCTTAACGAGATATTCTCCATTTAACCGCATCCCGGTCAGTTGGCGGGATTTAGGCACAAAAATATCTTTCATCAATCCCCAGTCGAGAAAAGCGCCATGGGGTGTAACGTTAACCACTTTCAATTTTACGATATCTCCCAATACCCCTTTCGGGTGCTGTGTTGTGGCAATAGGCCTGTCTTCGCCATCGTGATAAATAAAAACGGGAATATCCTGTCCTTCCTTAAGCTCTTCCGGCATAAATCTTTTTGGCAAAAGTATTCCCTCCGCCCCATCCTCCAGGTAGGCGCCAATACTCACAACCCTGAGTACTTTTAATGTATTGACCTCTCCAATTTTAACCATACACTTTACAAAAGTCTAGCCTGTTTTTTCATTAAGGCTAAATAAACTGTCTACAAAAAGTTGTTTATCAAAAACCATCAGGTCTTCTGCTTTCTCTCCTACGCCAATAAACTTTACAGGTATCCTGAACTGATGTGCTATAGCCAAGACAACTCCTCCTTTTGCTGTACCGTCCAATTTTGTAATAGCCAATGCAGACACATCTGTTGCTGCAGTAAAATGCTTAGCCTGTTCAAGAGCATTTTGCCCGGTGCTTCCATCCAATACCAACATCACTTCATGAGGAGCTTCTGGTATTACTTTTTGGATTACTCTTTTGATTTTACTGAGTTCATCCATTAAATGTATTTTATTATGCAACCTCCCCGCAGTATCTATCAGTATTACATCTACTTTCTTCGCTATACCGCTTATAACTGTATCGTAAGCAACTGATGCCGGATCGCTACCCATTTCTTTTTTTACTATGGGTACATTGGTTCGTTCACTCCATATG
>CAZKPH010000355.1:0-2740 GCA_964554605.1 uncultured Ferruginibacter sp. | reverse complement strand
CATGGTTGAAATCCATCATACACAGAAAAAAGATGCGCCAAGTGGTACCGCAATCACCCTGGCAGAACAGATTATGGAAAGCATAGGCAGGAAAAAAGAATGGGTGAACACAGAAGCCATCAAGCCGGAAGAACTTTCCATCATAAGCGAAAGAGTTGACCCCGCCCCTGGCACCCACAAGATCAAATACCATTCGGCAATTGATGATATTGAAATCATCCACACTGCACATAACCGTACCGGGTTCGCCACCGGTGCCGTGCTGGCCGCTGAATTCATTGTGGGGAAAAAAGGGTTGTTCAACATGAATGATGTTTTGGGGTTTTAAGCCCGTTTAAATAGTATTGGAAACAGGGAAGTTAAATTCCCTGTTTTTTTATGTAAAAAATATTATCTTTTCGCCTGACAACCTTTTCTAATGACTAAAACACCCAGGCAATACCTTTTACTGTCAGCCATATTCCTGTCATGGTTATTCATTTGCGGCACCACGGTTTTTGCACAAAAAAACAAAACCCAGATTGACAGCCTGGAAAAACTGGCCAGTTTTCAAAAAGACAGTTCGTTAGTACTCACTTACAATGAACTTACCTGGCAATACCGGCTTGTAAACAGGGATAAAGCCATAATTTATGGCAATAAAGCGATAGAAACAGGCACACGCCTGCATTTCCTCAGAGGAATTGCACAAGCGTACAACGATCTCGGTATTATTTATTTCGATAAGGAAAATTATGATACAGCTATCATATTGTATATAAAAGCCATAGGATTACGAAAAAAAATAAATGACGAAAAAGGCATTGCAAAACTCTATAACAAAATTGGTATCGTCTATCAGAAACAAGGGTATTTTGATAAGGCGCTGGAACAACAATTTGCTGCTTTAGCCATCTTTGAAAAATGGGAAGACGATATCGGCATCTCCTATTCGCTTAATAATATCGGCATCCTCCAGCAAAACCTTGGAAGATATGATGATGCACTTCAATTCCTGCACAAATCAATTGTAATAAAAGAAAAAATCGGCGACAAATACGGCCTTGCAGGCTCCTATGTGAATATTGGCAATATATACGTTATTCAAAAGAATTTTACACAATCCGAAACTTATTATCAAAAGGCTGTTTCCATTTCCAGAGTTTTAGGAGACAAAGAATATTTATCCAATGCACTTAATAACCTGGGTACACAATATATTACATCAGGCCAACCCGATAAAGCTCTGCCGCTTATTTATGAATCACTGGCATTAAGGGACAGCCTTGGGGATACAAAAGGCAAGGCAAGTTGCATGAACAACTTAGGGGAAATTTTTCTTCAGAAAAAAATGTATGACTCTGCCGGCAATATCATCAGCCGAGCCGTAACAATGGCAAAAAATGTATCAAACTGTAAACCGGAAATGAACAAACTTTTTCTGACGCTTTCCAAAGTATATGAAGCACAAGGGGACCCGGTTAGGGCGTTGGAAGCATTCAAATTATATGCGCAAACAAAAGATTCACTTTTTACAGACAACCTCGGGCAGCGTTTTGCAGAACTGGATATCAAATACAAATCACTTGAAAAAGAGAACATTATCCAGCAACAAAAATTCGAAATAGCAAAAAAGAACTATCTCATAATCAGTACGGCCGCTCTTTTTATCCTGCTTTCGTTATTAGGCTATTCTTATTACCGGAGGTATAAACTCAAACATGAAAAAAGGTTACAGGCTGAAATTACCCGTCAGCAGGATCTGGCAACACAGTCAATCCTTGCAGCAGAAGAGAATGAAAGAAAACGCATTGCAGCTGAGCTACATGACGGCATCGGGCAAATGATGAGTGCAGCCCGGATGAATTTGTCAGCATTTGAAGGCAGCATCACTTTTAAAGATGAAGATCAAAAAAAATCGTATGAAAAAGTAATCGGAATAGTGGACGAAAGTTGCCGGGAAGTTCGCAATATCAGCCATCAAATGATGCCAAATGCGCTACTGAAGAGAGGCTTGTCCGAAGCAATCAAAGATTTCCTTGATAAAATCGATTCCCGCATACTGAAAATAAACCTCTATACGGAAGGGCTTAATGAAAGGCTTGACAGTAATACGGAAACTATTTTATACAGGGTCATACAGGAATGTGTCAATAACGTAATAAAACATTCCGGAGCTAATATACTGGACATTTCTCTGGTAAAAGATGAGGATGGGATTGCAGCAACTATCGAAGACAACGGCAAAGGGTTTGACACACGCAGCAGGCCCAATTTTGAAGGCATCGGGCTCAAAAACATAAAAAGCCGTATAGAATACCTGAAAGGAAGAGTCGAATTTGATTCGCAACCGGGAAAAGGCACGCTGGTAGCTATCCATGTTCCATTAAACAAATAAATATTGCCAGTACAAAAACAGTATAATTGATTGTATCTTTGAAATAATTATTTTCCGATCTCCTGCAGAAATACTTTTGAGAGCAAGCCAACGCTAACCTGGAAAAGCATGTCTGAAAAAAAAATAACATTAGGGATTGTAGACGACCATCAAATAGTAATCGATGGGCTTAAATCATTACTTGCAGGCTACAATAATTTTACTGTAGGCGCTGAATGTACAAGCCCTTTGCAAATGCTCGAAACACTACAGCACACCCGTATCGATATCCTGCTTACCGATATTATGATGCCTGGGATGAATGGATCTGAACTGGCAAAAGAAGTACATCTCCGCTACCCTGAAATCAAAATATTAGCGCTG
>CAZKPH010000354.1:0-2748 GCA_964554605.1 uncultured Ferruginibacter sp. | reverse complement strand
TTGGAATAGCAAATCAGAAAGGAGGTGTGGGTAAGACCACTACAGCCATCAACCTGGCGGCAAGCCTGGCCGTTTTGGAATATAAAACATTACTGGTAGATGCCGATCCACAGGCTAACAGTACCACCGGTGTAGGTTTCGACCTGCACAATGTTACGCAAAGCCTGTATGACTGCATGGTAAATGAAACCCCTGCAAAAGATGTCCTGTTAAAAACTTCCATACCCAACCTGGACATTCTTCCCTCTCATATCGACCTGGTAGGGGCAGAGATCGAAATGATTAACTATCCCAATCGGGAAGGTGTGTTAAAAAAGATATTGGAACCCGTCAGGAACGATTATGATTTTATAATCATTGATTGCTCCCCGTCTCTCGGCCTCATAACGGTAAATGCACTGGTAGCCGCAGACAGTGTTGCCGTACCTGTACAAACAGAATTCTTTGCCCTGGAAGGACTGGGAAAACTTTTAAATACCATCAAGATTGTTCAAAACAGATTAAACCCCGAGTTGCAGATCGAAGGAATATTAATGACCATGTACGACGGACGTTTGCGTTTGTGCAACCAGGTTGTTGCCGAGGTAAGAAGGCATTTCGAAGACCTTGTATTTACAAGTATTATTCATAGGAACACTCGCCTTAGCGAAGCACCTAGTTTTGGCAAACCCGTAATACTTTACGATGCAGACAGTAAAGGGGCTATTAATTATCTGAACCTTGCCAAAGAGATCTTACAAAAAAACAACCTTACAAGAATGAAGCAGGAAGATAAGATCATTGAATAAGAAAAAGGAATTTTAACCAAGAACCAATAAAAATGACACCTCCCAATAAAAAAGACGCATTAGGAAAAGGCATCAGGAGCTTACTGCAAAATATAGATGCCGACCTTAAAAATACTGCCGGCAGTTTGAAATCCGAGGTAATTGATAAAGCTACTTCTGTCAACCGGATAGCATTGGACCTTATCGAGATAAATCCTAAACAACCCCGAAAAGATTTTGATGAAACAGCGCTGAGCGAACTGGCCGCATCCGTAAAGTTGCATGATATTATTCAGCCACTTACCGTAAGTAAACTCAGTTCCGGGAAATACAGGCTGATAGCCGGGGAACGAAGGTTCAGGGCTGCAAAAATAGCCGGGCTGAAAGATATTCCCGTATATATCCGCCAGGCGAACGATGTGGAGTTACTGGAACTTTCCCTGCTGGAAAATTTGCAAAGAGAGAACCTCAATGCGATTGAAATAGGGCTAAGCTACAAGCGGTTGATGGATGAACTTGATTATACACAGGAACAGGTAGCGGAAAGAATGGGGAAAGAACGCAGTACAGTCACCAATTATATCCGCCTTTTGAAACTCCCGCCGGATATCCAGGTTGCAGTCCGCACAGGGTTGTTGTCTATGGGGCATGCCAGGGCACTCATCAATGTCGACCTGGTAGACAAACAATTATTTGTTTTCAGCGAGATTAAGAAAAAGGGATTATCCGTACGGCAAACGGAGGAACTGGTAAGAAAGATTTATACAAACGGGAACCCTGTTAAAAATTCCGTAAAAGCAGCATTGCCACCGGCTTTTAAGAAAATAGAAGATAATTTAGCGTCACAGTTTAACACGAAGGTCAAACTTACACACAATAAAAAAGGCTACGGTTCCATTATGTTCGATTATTATTCACTCGAAGAGTTGAATGCACTTTTGGAAAAACTGAATATTAACGTAAGCTGATGTATAATTCGGTGAAAATAATTTCTCTTACCCTCCTGGCAACGGCGGGCACATTATGTGCAATGTCACAGAAAGACAGTGCTTCTGTTGCAATGCAGCGAATTGAAAAAAGCATCGCCCCCTCCCTCGTAACAACTGTAAAACCGAAAAATAAAAAAGACAGCGTTTCCGTACATTCGCCCCGTACTGCCGCCATCCGTTCTGCAATACTGCCTGGATTGGGCCAGATATACAATAAGAAATACTGGAAACTACCGTTGGTATACGGAGCCCTGGGAACCACAGCAGGAATTTTTGTATACAATGTAAAAACATACAAAGAATTAAAACAAGCCTACATTTATAAACTGAATAAGCAGGATGACCTGATCGACCCAAAATTCAGGCAATTATCTGCCGAATCAATAAGGAGTTACCGGAATGTATTCAGGCAGAATGTAGATTACTCAGCACTTTTTTTCGTACTATTCTGGGGGCTTAATGTTGTAGATGCCACTGTAGATGCGCATCTCAAATCTTTTGATGTAAATGAAGACCTGAGTTTGCAATTAAAACCCGGGTACAGCCCCCTCGCCGGCACCTCCGGCTTCAGCCTGGTTATTGGCCTGGATGGGCCCCACAATCATTCTTTAAAAGCATTACCTTAAAATATTATATTACAAATTATGAAAATTGCACTGATAGGATATGGGAAAATGGGAAAGGCCATCGAAGAAATCGCCTTACAGCATAACCATAGCATTGAACTGAAAATAGACATCGGCGATGCCAATGCCTTCACAAAAGAAAACCTGGAGAAATGCGATGTAGCCATTGAGTTTACCAGCCCGCATAGCGCTCTTCAGAATGTACTAAAGTGCCTGGATTACGGGATACCAGTGGTATGCGGCAGTACCGGCTGGCTGAAAGACATCAAACAGGTAGAAGAAAAATGCAGTGAAAAGAATGGAGCCTTCCTGTATGCAAGTAATTATAGTATAGGCGTTAATATTTTTTTTGAAATCAACAAAAAA
>CAZKPH010000353.1:0-2748 GCA_964554605.1 uncultured Ferruginibacter sp. | reverse complement strand
TCCATAAGGTCCAGCAGCGCCACTAACATGTGCAGATTAAGCGATTTATTCCGGGCTGTTTCAGCTTTAACAAAATCAAACAATGCTGTGAGAATTTCCAGCAATTCCAATTTGCCGGGGCTTGCCAGTATATACTTCAATATCCCTGCATCCTCTATAATTTTTTCAAACAAGGCCTGTAACGTAATATTAGGAACCGAACCGATAATATCTTCTATAACCCTGCTTACCTGTAACAGACCGGGATGTACGGAATATGTAAAAAGGTCTTTAGCTGGGAAAGATGATTTTTCTGCCAATAACTGCCGCAAAGATGTACGCTCACCATTATAGCGTTTATTGTTTACCTCAACGGTTATCTTTGCTATTTCTATAGGAGGTATATTGTAAAAATCATAATGCAGTATTTCAAACAACATTTCATCGCCCCCGTAAGGGATGTCATGCTCTGCATCAAGATACCGCAGGAATTGTATTATCTTTTTTGCAAATGGCAAACAGAACAGATTTACATTCCGTTTACTATAAAAAGGTATTTTTTTTAAAGCAAAATACGTTGCTAACTCTTCGCCAAACTTATTTTCTTTATAAATAACAGCTATACGGCCTGGTGCTACTCCTTGCTCAATCAATGCTGCCACCTTACAGGTTATATCGATCATTTCCTCTCTGGCAGTATTGTATTCTATAATTTCGGGTTGCTCCGTAATTCCTTTTATTAATACATTTGACGATACAAGTTCTTTACTTAACCCGGGAATGCGATTTACAAGCCTTTCCTCATTTTTTCCGATCAACGTTTTGGAGATATCTAAAATCGGCTGGGTACTCCGGTAATTATTAACTAATACTATTTTTAGCAGATCATCGGTATATTTTTGCTGAAATTCCAGCATATTTTCTACGTTTGCCCCCTGGAAACGATAGATACTTTGGTCATCATCACCGACTACAAAAACATTCGGTATATCCCAGTAATTAATCAGTAATTGCACGATTTTATTTTGCGTGCCGCTTGTATCCTGGTATTCGTCTACCAATATATACTGATACTTTTCCTGATAGTTAGCCAGCAACTGGTTATTTTGCTCAAATGCAGTTATTACCCAGTTAATCATATCATCAAAATCATACCGGCTACGGTTCCGCATCAATTGTTGATAATTATCAAATTCATTTACAGCAGCCCGCAATTTTTCCATTCTTTGTTTTTCTTCTTCTATCTTATCTGCCCTTATATCCCCTTTTTTAAATTCCTTCGTGGCTCTTTTGGCAATATATTCGTCCCGAAAAGGCAACCCATCAATATAGGCATCGATTTTTTCTATAATAAAACCGGGTATCCACCCTTCTCTCTTCATTGTTGAAAACAACTGCCGCAAAGAGCCAATCTCGTAATAAACATCACCCCTGTACCGCTTGAGAGGGTGGTTTTTGGGAAAATTATCAATAAGTGTTTTAAATAATTCGATACTTTCTAATTCAGAAACCGGGTCAAGGGAATTTTTTTCAAAGAGGCCCAGATTCTCCTGGATAATGTCATTGCAAAAAGCATGAAACGTATAAATATTAACCTTATAGGCATCTGCCCCGATAAAATACTGTACCCTTTTACGCATGGCTATTGTACCGGCATCCGTATATGTAAGACAAAGAATATTTTCCGGGAAAGCATCCGTTTCAAGTAGTATTTTGCCGATACGTGCCGCCAGTATCTGTGTTTTGCCGGTTCCTGGGCCTGCTATCACCATTACCGGCCCTTCGATATTATCTACAGCAGAGCGCTGCGCCTCGTTCAGTTTGGAATACTCCTGTTCAAACTTATTTTGCAAAAAATACCGGTAATCATGCATGTATCAAAGATACGGAAGCCATTATACAAAGTATTCAGCTATCTCTAATTAACCACAGAAAAGAATGATATTAACCAGGCATGCGGCTGATATATTTTTCCATTTGCTTAATTTGATCTGCAATTTGCGGAGTGGTGGGTTTCAATGCCTTGGCTTTCCGATAGTATTCTTTACCAGCCCTGAATTCACGTTTATTGATCATAATAGATGACAATTGCAAATATGCAGCAGCTTCATTTTCTTTGTCGGGCAACCCGGCACGAAGTGCCGCACGGATATAACTCTCAGCCTGTTTGAAATCGCTGCGCTGCATAGCGAGCATACCCAATTGTAATTTATTGGCTCCTTCCGCCTGTTTCATGTTCTCGCCAAGTAGGGAACCGGATCCCATCAGGCTTTGGCTTTTTTTCAGATTAGCTTCGGCGCTGTCAAATTTTTGTTCCGCCATATCTATATTGCCTTTCAGCGTGTAATAAACGGAACGGATTGGCTTAATAAGCAAGCCCGGGAACCAAATACTGTCAAGAATTTTTTTTGCGCCGTCTATATCGCCATTTTCCATATACTCCTGTATAAGCCGCATAGGGCCAAACAGAAAATGACCGACAAACAATATTACAGCAACCAGATATAAAACAAATGAAGGCCAAAAACCGGCCTGCAAATTAGTAAATATCGCTAAGGCAAGAAAAATACCCCCCAGTAACAACCTGTATTTAATAATAAAATTCAACCACTTCATATATAAAAATTAGGATTGCAAAGATAGGGTTCATTTCTTAGATTTGAGATTACCTGATTCCGGATAAAAGGAAAACCTTATTTTTGCAATCCAAAAGCTTTGGCCCTGTAGTTCAATGGATAGAATAGAAGTTTCCTAAACTTTAGATACAAG
>CAZKPH010000352.1:0-2792 GCA_964554605.1 uncultured Ferruginibacter sp. | reverse complement strand
CATGTTGTGTTGCTGAAAAATGCTTATATGGCGGCTGCCGCAGTAGTGCATGGCCAATAATCGTCCAGTTTACAAGATCTTTTGATTGTAAAACAGGTATTCCTGGAACTGCATCAAAACTGGAGGCTACCATATAATAATCATCCTTAACCCGGATAACATCCGGATCTGAATAATCAGCATGAATAACAGGATTTGTATAAGTGCCATCCCCATTATCGGGCGACCATACAGAAGATAAAGAAGGACCAGGAGAAACCGATTTTGCAGTTACCCGTTGGGAATTTCCATCCACAGCCAACGATAGTAAAAGTAATAATGCAATTGAACGTATAAAAATTATTTTGTGAGGTTTTGGCATACCGGATAAATATTGCTTAAAAACAAGACAGCTCCATAATATGGAGCTGTATATTGTAATATTTCAGGATTATAAATCTGTAATAGGTTTATGTTTCGGGACAAGTGCTTTCATCATAAACCACGATGACAGATACGCCAGTGCACAAATGGCAAACATAATGCCATACGCAACAGATACATTTGATGATATCAGCACACGGGCCTGATCCATATAAGAAGGGTTTGTAACCACATCTTTCAGGTTATCTATTTTAATTTTATCAAGCGGTATTTGCGCTGTTTCCTGAATATACCCTGCGGCTTTTGCCATACCTACACCGATAGTACGATAATGATCTTCAAACCTGCCTGCAAGTTGTTGTATAACTACACCACCTAGTCCTCCTGCTGCTGCGCCAATTCCGGTAACAGTCCCTACTGCTTTTTTTGGAAACATATCAGAAACAGTTGTAAACAAATTGGCAGACCAAGCCTGGTGGGAAGCCCCTCCGATACTGATGATGGCAATGGCTGCAACAATTCCATAACCTGCCATCCATTGTGTACTTAACAACAACAACGGGGCACAGGCAATAATAAGCATAGCCGTCATACGGGCTTTATAAGTTTGCCATCCTTTATTCATGAATGTTAGAGGAATAGATCCTCCATAAACAGATCCGATTATTGCAATACCAAAAACGACAAAATTGGATATCATAACATAACTGGCAGTAGTTTCCTTACTAAGCCCGTAACAGAATTGTTGCTTTACGTATGTAGGCAGCCAGAATAAAAGAAACCACCAAATACCATCCGTCATGAATTTACCCAGTACAAAAGCCCATGTCTGTTTATAACCAAGCATTTTCAGCCAGGACACTTTTTTATCTGCAGAAGCAGTTGCCTTTGCAGCTTCACCCGGTTCGTCAGAACTGTGAATGTAATCATATTCCGGCTGGCTAACCTTTCCCTTTTCAAGCATCTGTTTTGGCGAAGCATAGTATATTTTCCAGAAAATAAGCCAAATGAAACCAGTAAGGCCGGTAATGATAAATGCCATTTGCCAGCCATGAAAAATTCCCATGAATTCATTCCCGCTTCCCCAGGTAAGTAAGGCCCATGGTACAAATATGGCGCAGATCATTGCTCCGATGTTTGAACCGGAGTTAAAAATACCGGTAGCTAATGCCCTTTCCTTTTTGGGGAACCATTCGGCAACAGCTTTGATAGATGCGGGAAAGTTTCCGGCTTCGCCCATTCCGAACAAACTTCTTGCAAAACTTTGCAACCCCACGGTTTTGCCCATAAAAGCACTAAGAATACCTGTTATCGACCAGACTATCAGCGATAAGGCTAACCCTATTTTTGTACCTATCCTGTCTATCACCCATCCTGCTATCAATGTAAACCCGGCATAGAAAAGAGTGAAGATAGAAGTAAGCGAAGAAAAGTCGGTAGAACTCCACCCAAAGCCATCGGATGAACAGAAGTAATCTTTTAAAAAACCAATTACGTTACGATCCATGTAATTGATAGTAGTAGAGAAAAGCAAGAGGGATGCTATCACCCACCTGTACTTTCCAATAGCAGTTTTATTCATATAGCAAATTTTAAGTCAGTAATCGTATAATTTCATTAAAGTTAGACAAAGTCAATCATTTTAGCCTGTTTTACCATTATCCTTTAACGGACCTGACAGTTTGTAAAACTTCAACAGTAAGGCTTTCGATCTTTGTATAGTCTTTTGCTTCCATTAATGCCTTGCTAATGAGTTTGCTTCCCATACCTACACAACTTACACCAGCTTTGAACCACGCAGCAATATTTTCCTTAGTGGTATCTACACCTCCGGTAGGCATGAAAATCAGATTAGGAAACAAGTCTTTGATTGCACTCATGAACTCCGTACCCAGAATATTCCCGGGAAAGAGTTTAACAAACCTGGCCCCAAGGTTTTCCGCAGCAATTATTTCGCTTGGTGTCATACATCCTGGTACCCAAAGCATATTGTTCTTATCGGCTACTTTTGCTACATCCTCTACCAATCCGGGGCAAATCAGGTAATCCGTCCCGGCATCAACAAACTGCTGTGCCATTTCACCATTCTTGATTGTACCAATGCCCAATACCATACCTTTCAATTCCGTTTCGCATAGCTTCTTCATTTCCTTGAAATTGCGAAGAGCAGCTTCACCACGATTTGTATATTCTACCGTACGTACTCCGGCACGGTATAATGCTTTCAATATATCAAGAGATACAGAAAGGTCTTTATTGAAATATAAGGGCAATACGCCCTGTTCTTTGATAAGCTCAAGTAATTGATTTTTTTCCATAAGAATTTTTGTTTATTAACGCTAGGCAATGTTAGTTAATGTTGCTTACAAATACTGAACAATACTTTGTTTTTTACGCAATCGATTTCGTAGTTTTTATTCGTTTTTGTT
>CAZKPH010000351.1:0-2793 GCA_964554605.1 uncultured Ferruginibacter sp. | reverse complement strand
AGCAAGGGTAGGTGGTTGAGCGGTGCGATGTAAGTAACTTGCCTTTTTTATTTTTCCCTGTGTATATATTTTTATAATCTGTTTGCGGAAGTTTTCTACATTTACCTAAATTTTTTTACTTTAAATCACCCCTTCGGGGAAATTGCTGCTATGAAATTCTTTATTGACACTGCAAACCTTGCCCAGATCAAAGAAGCTAATGATTTGGGGATACTGGACGGAGTTACTACCAATCCTTCTCTGATGGCAAAAGAAGGCATAAAAGGGCAAGAGGCCGTTATGGCACACTATAGAACTATCTGCGAAGTGGTGGATGGGGATATCAGTGCTGAAGTGATTGCTACGGACTTTACCGGAATAATTGAAGAAGGGAAAAAGCTTGCTGCTATTCATCCCAATATTGTTGTAAAAGTCCCGATGATAAAGGAAGGGATAAAAGCCATAAAATGGTTTTCCGAAAATGGAATTAAAACAAATTGTACGCTTGTTTTTTCCGCCGGCCAGGCAATATTAGCGGCAAAGGCTGGCGCTACTTATGTTTCCCCTTTTATCGGCCGTATTGATGATAGTGGTTGGGAGGGGATAGAACTGATCCGTCAGATGCGTAATATTTTTTCCATTCAGAATTTTAAAACAGAGATTCTTGCCGCCTCTATCCGTAATCCGAATCATATTATCCAATGTGCTGAAGCAGGTGCCGATGTATGTACCTGCCCGCTGGATTCTATTTTGGGCCTTCTTCGTCATCCGTTGACAGATATTGGGCTTGCCAGGTTTCTTGAAGATGCAAGGAAATTTGCCTGATTATTTTAGTGGAACGGCAATAATATAATAGTCCCGAAGCGATGTACGGGATTATTTGTTGCTAGTGGAGGAGATACGTTACAAGTTTCGCGTAATATCAAAGTTTTCCAGTTCTTTTACCACTGCGTTGAGAAATGTAGATCCTAATGCCCCGTCAATGATACGGTGATCGTAGCTGAGAGAAATATACATCATGTGCCTGATTGCAATACTGTCCCCCTGGTCGGTTTCAACGACTACAGGCCTTTTCCTGATGGCGCCCATGGCTATAATAGCCACTTGCGGCTGATTGATAATAGGTGTACCCATCAGGCTTCCGAAAGTACCGATATTGCTAATGGTAAATGTACCGCCAATTGTATCATCCGGCCTGAGTTTTCCGTTACGGGCTGCATTAGCAAGCAGGTTGACCTTGCGGCTCAGCCCGGAAAGATTAAGTTGGTCTGCATTCCTGATTACGGGAACAATGAGATTGCCATTTGATAAAGCTGTGGCCATCCCGATATTGATATCTTTCTTTATAATAATTTTATCCCCTTCAACGGAACTACTGAGCCATGGATATTTTTTTATGCACTTTACAATTGCTTCAATAAATAAGGGTGTAAAAGTTATTTTTTCTCCTTCTCTTTTTTCGAATTCTTTTTTTATTTTTTCACGCCACCATACCAGGTTGGAAACATCGCATTCTGCAAAACTGGTTACATGAGCGCTCGTGTGTACACTTTCTGCCATGTGCCTGGCAATAAGCCTGCGCATCCTGTCCATTTCAACGATTTCCACATTGCCGGAATATCCGGCAAGCGGTGGGTAGCTAGTGTTATTTTGTGGAGCACTTACTGCTGCCGGTATAGGTTCAACTGGTGTAACAGTTTCAAAAATTGCTTGCGAGACAGCCGTTTCAGGAGATATGCCATTTTTCTTTGCAGCGACATAGTTAAGGATGTCTTTTTTGCTTACTCTGCCATCCTGACCCGTTCCGGGTATATTTTCCAATTCAGGCATACTAATACCTTCATTGGCTGCAATATTTAATACCAGCGGGGAGTAAAATCTTATTTTATTGGCAGAAGGGAAATGTTGCCCTTGGGGCTGGTAGGGAATATCTTCAACCACATTGGCGTCTTCATATTGCCCACTTGATGAAGAAGGAATATTATTTGCCTGGGATATGGCTGCATTACTGTTTACTCTTATCCTGGCTATAACAGCACCGATTGGAACAACATCATTTTCCCCAAACAATATTTCCTCAATAACACCATCTTCAGTACTGGGTACCTCACTATCCACTTTGTCAGTGGCTATTTCCAAAATGCCTTCCTCTTTAGTAACGGGGTCTCCCGGCTTTTTCAGCCAGCGAAGAACCGTTGCCTCCATGATGCTTTCGCCAAGTTTGGGCATTACCAAATCTATTACACTCATACACATGAATTTTGTGTTCAGAAAACATACAGCATCGATGCCGCACTTAAAATAATTACTAATGATCAGCCGGGCCAATCATATCTTTCCAAAGTTAGAGTTTTTTGGTTATAAAACTGTCTAAAATAACCGTATGGCTGTGATGATGATCTATCAGTCTTCTGCCAAAATCAGCGTTCTCAATTGGTTCATGGCATTAGCGGCAGTGAGTTGAATATTCCTGCGCCTGTCATATATGAACTGATATTTAGTACATATTATCTTTTTTGTAGAGCCGGTTGCAATCCATACAGTACCTACCGGTTTCTCGCCTGTTCCTCCGCCAGGGCCCATAATCCCCGAAACGGCTATAACATAATCGGTAGATAGTTTTTGCATGGCGCCCCTGGCCATTTCAGATACAACTTCTTCGCTCACTGCCCCGTATTTTTCTAATATACCGGGGTTGACATTGAGTATGTTGTATTTAACGCTGTTTGCATAACTCACCACTGCCCCGGTAAAAAATGCAGATGCACCGGGCATAGCTGTAAATAAATGAGATAAATAGCCCCCGGTACAACT
>CAZKPH010000350.1:0-2795 GCA_964554605.1 uncultured Ferruginibacter sp. | reverse complement strand
ACAAAGATACGGTATGATGATTTCCCAGATTGAAAACCTCGTATGGTGTTCGGGTGTAATAGATGGCATTAAGTATACCTTGCACGGTATCAGCAACATAAGTATAGTCCCTTCTTGTACTTCCATTTCCGAAAAACCGGATCACATCATCATTTAGTAACTTTTTGCTGAACAAATGAATAGCCAGGTCAGGACGCTGGCGGGGGCCAAAAACAGTAAAGAAACGCAAGGCTATAAAACGTATGCCAAACAAATGGCTGTAAACATGGCCTAATAATTCGCCGGAAATTTTGGTACTGGCGTACGGGCTGATGGGATTCAGTACAGCATCGCTTTCTTTCCAGGGAAAATTCTTGTTGATCCCGTAGACACTGCTGGAAGAAGCAAAAATGAATTGTTTGATATTCCTGTGCCGGGCAAATTCCAAAAGATTCTGTGTCCCTTTCACGTTTACATCCTGATAAGCAAGCGGGTCTTCAATAGACGGCCTGACTCCTGCCTTGGCCGCAAGATGTACGATTACCTGATAATTACCTGTTAAACGTGTATTCAGTTCATTTTCATTCAGAATGTCTAACTCTAGAAAAGTCAGATTAGGATTATTGATGAAATTCGCCATATTAGAGAGCTTAATCTCTCTGGAATAAAACGGATCATAATTATCCAGTACGGTAACACTAAAATTACTTTCCAGTAACTTTTCAACTAAATGGCTCCCGATAAAACCAGCTCCTCCTGTCACAAGGATCTCATCCCTTATTTCATCCATAAGCACATACAATTAAATATGAATATCAAAAATAATCAAATTAAACAAGCTAATACAATTATGCATGTATTTATTAAAAAAATTATATAATATGGTATTTATCCGGCTATCACTTTTTTCCACCAATATTGAAAAACGATCAATTGCCATATGGTGGCATGTGTATCGCCGGGACTAGCGGAGAAAAGGCGTTGTTTCAATGCTTGTATAGCCAAAGGGTCAAAGATAGCTTGTTCTTTGATAAATGTATCATTTAACAAATCTTCTTCAATAAGCGACTGTAATTCATTACGGAACCAATTTAATAATGGAATTTCGAATCCCTTTTTAGGGCGATTATATAATTCTTCAGGAAGTAATGGCCTGAAAGCATCCTGCACTATTTTCTTTTTCTGTTTTCGGTCTATTTTTAAATTTGCTTCCAGGGTAAAGGCAAAATTAACTACATCAACATCGAGAAAAGGGCTCCTTACTTCCAGGCTGTTCGCCATACTCATCATGTCTACTTTATACATCATATTGCTTACGAGTAATCCGTTCATATCAGCCAGCAATACCTGATTAAAATCTTCTTCATTTTCGACAAACCGGGTAATTTGATCTTTTCTTTCCTGAAAAATCTGTTGATCTATCTTAGCTGTTACCGAAGCGTGCAACATTTTCCAAGCTGTAAAAGGGGTATTGATACTACACCAGCGATAATACCTGTCTGCAACATTTAATTTGCTCCCTTCGGCAAACCTGTGTAACTGCCTGAATAAATTGGCAAGCCTGCTGTTTCTTGACTGCGGAAGGGCCTTCCACAACCTGTCTGCATTTTTAACCATAAAATGCAACAGGGAATGTTGCCGTACTTTATACTCGGCAGCATGTTTGTTATATCCGGCAAAGACTTCGTCGCCTCCATCGCCGCTAAGTGCAACAGTAGCTTTGGCTCTGGTATGTTTACAAAGTATATAGGAAGGCAAACAACTGCTATCTGCAAAAGGTTCATCAAGATAATCCAACACATCATACAAATGCTGCAAAAAGTCATCATTTGTTAACGAAAAGACCGTATGTTCGGTTTTGCATTTTTTTGCAACAAGGTTGGCATAGGCTGTTTCGTCAAAAAAAGGCTCGTCTTTGTACCCGATAGAAAAAGTATTCAAATGATCCGTATGCCGCGATGCCAATGCTACTATAACACTACTATCAATACCTCCGCTCAGGAATGCCCCCAGTGGGACATCTGCTATCAGCCTTTTTTTCACAGCAGCATCCATTAGCCCTACCAGTTTCTCCTGTGCTTCTTCATACCTGACCTGTGACGGGCTATTAACAATTTGATAGTAAGATTTGATTTGGATTTGTCCTTTTTCCAAAAAAAGATAATGAGCCGGAGGTAATTTCTGTACGCTTTTAAAAATAGTGGCTGGCGTAGGAATATAATTAAGCTGAAAATACTGATAGAGGGAAGTATAATCTATTTCCTTTGGTAAACCCAGGGATAACAAAGCTTTCATTTCCGAGGCGAAAGCAAATTTATCCGAATCGAAAAAATACAATAGCGGTTTTTTACCAAACCGATCCCTGGCAATGAAAACTGTACTCGCAAGGCTATCATATACTGCAAATGCAAAAAAACCATTCAGCCAGGACAGGCAGGATACTCCATATCGAATATATAATTCCAATAAAATTTCCGTATCGGAACTGGTAGAAGGCTGGTAAGTGGGAAGTTTTTGTTCTTTAAGTTCCCGGTAATTAAAAATCTCGCCATTGAATATGATAGTATATCTTCCTGAATGATCTGACATTGGCTGATTGGCAGCAGCAGATGTATCTATTATTGATAACCTGCGATGGGACAGTCCTATATTGCCATGATAAAAGAAGCCCCCGGCATCCGGCCCACGCTTAAGCATGGCCGCTGCTGCTAAAGGCAGTTTATCCATGTACTTCCTGCCGCCATCATTAAAGGAATAGACTCCCGAAATTCCACACATAATTTTAAATATGGGCGCAAGTTAGTACATTTGAAACA
>CAZKPH010000349.1:0-2799 GCA_964554605.1 uncultured Ferruginibacter sp. | reverse complement strand
AGTTTACATCATCACAAAAAATTGCATGGAAAACAGGAACCAGCTTTGGTTTCAGGGATGGGTGGGCGATTGGGCTCACACCGGCTTACGTTGTGGCTGTTTGGGTAGGGAATACCGATGGAGAAGGCAGGCCGGGCCTGATAGGAGTCCAAACAGCCGCACCGGTTTTATTCGATATTTTCCGACAATTGCCTTCAGGGCCATGGTTTAAAGAGCCTGTAAACAGTTTTATCTTTGTACCTGTATGCCGCCAGAGTGGGTTCAGGGCCAATGTAGATTGTCCTGAAATAGATACGGTAATGGTGCCGAAGAATGGATATAAAGCTCCTTTGTGTATGTATCATAAAAAGATT
Organism: uncultured Ferruginibacter sp.; assembly: GCA_964554605.1. Lineage (GTDB taxonomy): Bacteria > Bacteroidota > Bacteroidia > Chitinophagales > Chitinophagaceae > Ferruginibacter. The sequence continues at coordinate 2,446 of CAZKPH010000349.1, read as the reverse complement.
CATCTTGATGCAACCGGGAGTTACCGCGTCAATGAAAATTGCGAATCACCGTCAATTATGCAGCATGTAAGTTGGTTTGTTCTCACTCCGGCAATGGAATGGTATTATAAGCAGAAAAACCACGACTATAAACCCTTGCCTCCATTTAAGCCCGGTTGTGCCGATGCAAATGGTGGTAAACAAATGGAACTTATCTATCCTCAAAATGAAGCAAAAATTTATGTGCCAATTGAGGTAAATGGCGTGCGGGGTAAAACGATATTCACAGCCGCTCATCGAAAGGCTGATTCGAAAATATTCTGGAGCATCGATGACGAATTTATTACTACTACTACCAATTTTCACCAGATTGCAATAAGCCCTCCTCCGGGCATTCATACAATTACGTTAGTGGATGAAAATGGAGAATCGGTCACCAGGCAATTTGAAATACTGGAGAAATCAAAATGATCGGAAAATAAACAGTAAGCGATTTATTTGATCGTCACTTTAGCTATTTTGAATATTGTTTTTCCTATCATCTTTTGCCGCCAGGAAGGGATGATAATATTATTGCCAAACACAAACGAATGTCGTGGCATTGCTATGACATCCTCGTCTGATGAAGCCGCAATATTGGTTTTTACAGCTTTCCCTGTTTTAAGGTCGAAACTAAGTGCAAATAGTACACCTTTCTTCTTAAAATTAGTGATGCTTCTTACTTTTTCTTTATAATCGGCGATTTCCGTATTGTTTTTGTTGTCATTATAGAGGATAATGTATTTGTCTTTTACAAATAGGGAATTGAAAGAAGAATAATAGGGCATGCCACCGGCTTTGGCAAAATAACTAAGCATATAATAATAGGAATCGTAATAAACAGGGCCGAACTGATTATGGCTCTCCGAACTGATAGATTCGTATTGTTTTTTAGGAATGATATTCAACCATTTGATATTACCGGAATTATCAGCGCATATTACCATGATATCTTTGTTGGTAAATGAATAAGTTGTTCTTGTAACCCATCTTCCTCCTCCTATGGCATTACCGTTGTTTTCATAATAAGAAGAAGTACTAACATTAACTTTTGATATTTCTGATGTAATTACAAAAGACCCATCGGCAGGGTTAATAACAATATTTTTTATCGTAAACTCATTTAGGAATTCATTGTCATCATCATCATCGTCATTTTTTTTCTTTTTATCATCCTTCGGTGCGTCATCATCCGTATCGTCTCCTTCATCCGTAAAGTTTTGCCCAAGCATATTTTCACTGATCTCTTTTGTGGAGTTTAGTGTTAATTTCCCACTTTGCAGGTCAATTTTATTGATGAAAAAGCCACTAAGGTTTTTCTTCTTGGCGTCTTTGCTGAAAAGCCCAGCAATAGCAACTTCGTTATTGGATATTTCAAGGAGTTTTCCTTCCAGCGTAAAATTGTCATTTATGTCTAATTGGGTTTCATTTTGTTTATTACCCTGGAGATCATAAATGCCCAGCGTAAAATTTTTGAAAACTTTCTTTTTCTTCTTTCTCTTGCCTTCTACTTCCTCAAAAACCTTTCCCAGCAAAACAATACGGTCATTGACAACTTTTACATCCTGTAAAATATAAAATCCAGGCTCAAACGATAATGTAATACTCGTATTGCTTTTTTGTTTCAGCGACTCATCAAGGATTGTTACGCCGATTCTTGTATTATCTTTCGCAGTAAGGTCACATACCAGCAAAAAGTTATTGTTGTTTTTCAGTTTCGAAAGTTTGGCTGTGAAATCATCTTTTTTTGATTCCGCCTGATAACTGCCCAGTTCTTTGAATTCTTCAGATAGTTTACCATCGCTCTTATCAATTCTGGCTCCGTATACTTTATAAGTTTTTTCTTTTTTTATATAATCAGTTGCAAAGAGAAAAAAATCATTATTCAACGGCTGAAAACTTAAAAAATCGAGCCCCTTCAGTTCATCATTATAACTCTGGTCATATTCTTCATCAAAATTATTATCAAATTTAATGAGCTTGTATGCAGGCCTTACATTCAGTGAAAACATTTTGGCCGCTACCTTTGTTTCAATGAAATAATAGCCGCTTTTATCTGCCCCGGCAATATTAAGATCCATTGTCCCTTTTTTCATTTTCAGGGCCTCACCCCAGTTAATATTATATTGTTGTGCATTAATATGCAAAAAGCATATAATCAAGCATAAAAATAATATTGAATTTTTCATTGTATTGTGTTATAAATGATAATATTATGAATGATTGTTAAAAATAATGATTTGTCTGCTATATTCAAAGTGGAAGTGTTTTTTTTAATAAAATATTTAATAAGTATGTTATTGGCTTGCGTTTTTGGGAGGAAATATTGGGATAGATTGTTGGTGAGGTTTTTTTAGACTGGGGGCATACCCACTGAATATTAACATTTAATGTATTTTATATTTTAGTACCTTTCAAGGAAAATAAA
>CAZKPH010000348.1:0-2800 GCA_964554605.1 uncultured Ferruginibacter sp. | reverse complement strand
ATCTGATAATTATTGCTGTATTTATAGTTGGGGCTTCGCTGTCTTATACTAATACCCTGGCAACCAAACTGGCCAATGAAGAACGTAAGAATATCAAGCAGTTTATAGACGTAATTAAGATACAGGCCATCTCCAACGATCCTGTTGTTTTTCAATATGCAAGGCTTGTATTGCAGCAAAACAGGACCATCCCCCTCATACTTACCGACGAAAAGGATAATATTATTGATCAAAATAACTTGGACAGCATAAAAGTGGCAAAAGATACTTCTTATGTCCGTAAGAAGTTAGAGGAGTTCAGGCAATTACACCCGCCGGTAGAATTTTCCTATATATCCGGCAAACAACGAGTGTACTATGGAGAATCTTATTTGCTGATGCAATTGCGCTATTATCCTTATGTTCAGCTTACTATCATTGTTATATTCCTTCTTATAGTAATTTTTGCTATTACTTCTGCCCAGCGTTCCCTTCAAAACCAGGTCTGGGCCGGTTTATCAAAAGAAACGGCACATCAGTTGGGTACGCCCCTCAGTTCTATGGAAGGGTGGTTGCAGATATTACACGATGCAGATGAGGATAATGAAGCTGTCGCGGAAATGCAAAAAGATCTGGACAGGTTAAAACTTATAGCCGACAGGTTCAGCAAGGTGGGCAGTGCGCCTCAGCTTGTAGAAGAAAACCTGGTAAGCCGTATGGCAAATATGGTGGATTACATGCAGAAACGTGCACCTAGCAAAGTAAAGATTGCATTGCATACAGACACAGAGGAAATACTGGTAAATATGAGCGGCCCCCTGTTTGATTGGGTATTGGAAAACCTGATCCGTAATGCGTTAGATGCAATGGATGGGAAGGGTAATATTGATATACGGCTCACTGATCAAAAGCAGCAGGTGATAATTGATGTGTCTGACACGGGGAAAGGTATACCAAAGTACCAGGTGAAAAAGATATTTGCTCCGGGATTCACCACCAAGAAACGTGGTTGGGGCCTCGGGTTGTCATTGGCTAAGCGTATTGTTGAACAGTTTCACCATGGCTCGTTGTTTGTAAAGCAAACCGAGGTAGGGCGTGGTACTACTTTCAGGATAATTCTGCGGAGGTAAGCTTTTCTTATTTTTTAAGTTCCTGTGGCACTAGCATACCTCAAAAAATGAGACGGTTGCTATCTTACGAGGCAGGTCTTTAGTTTTTATGATATAAGAGGAAGCCACCTTCCTGCCAGCTCTTCACTATAGTAAAACGGGTAGAATCGGGCGCAGGATCTTCTCTTCTTAAAAAAATATAATCACATGCAGTATCAGGTTTGGCGCTACTGGTTTTACGCTCGTCGATCCAGTTAAACTGACCCGTGCGCCCAAGTTTTTCTGCATAATAGTTAAGTGAGTTACCTGTAGCAAAAAATCCTGCAACTGTTATGTTTTTTTTGCTGGTATCGCGAGCTATTACATACTCAATAACATCCCTCGTGTAGGTATCATCCCACCAATCGCGCACGCTTCTGAAATTGGCTTCTTTAGAAATATTGAGAATGCAGATAACTGCAATTGAGACAGGTATCGGCGTAATAAAAATCAGGTATTTATCTCGCAAAAATGCGAATAAAGAAAATATGGACAATATAATAAGAGGATATAGGAACATAGAAGTTCTGCCAATAGGCAACCTAATGCCAAATATGTAGAATTGGGCATTGATGCAGATGGTGCTCAATACAAATATACCTGTACCTATTGTATATATTCTGATACGGCGATCCCGCCATTTAATAGCGGTAATAATAAACGTAATAATCATTAATACCCCAAGACCTATACTCATTTCCACCCTTTTGCTGTAAAGATCCCAGTAGCCGAAATAGTTTAATAATAATGTGAAAAACGTGTCGTTAACAAAATTATTTTCGCCGCCATAATAGAGCTCATTATACTCCAATAACCTATATATAGGGTATGTGCAAATTGCCATGCATATCAATCCATATATTAACGGTAGCCTCACCGCTTCAAAGAATCTATAGCGTGCCTTTTGCTCTTTACTATGCATATAGGTAATAGCAAACGCGACAATCATAATAGAAAGTACGGCAGGCATTGTAGAAAAGTTTGCATAGATGGCTAATACCGCAAACAGCAGTGAAATATGCAAATGTTTCTTGTCATACTGCTCCATTAATAGCATCAACTGGTAAATTGAAAATAGCATAAAGGCAATGGTAAGTCCGTAACCACGGCAAAGCCCAAAGAAGTGCAGTATGGAATAGTTACCTAGTAATGTAATAAAGAACGATAATCTTATGACTGTATTTTTGAAGTAAATGCCAGATATTTTATAGGATGTATATATGTATAGCAAAAAAGCCAGTAAATTAGGAAGCCTTAGAGAAAACTCGCTTTCAGAAAACTGTGCAAATACTTTTGTCAGTAAGGTATTAAGTATATGGTTGTTGGCTGCGGGAAAACTATTAGTTAAGATATCCCATACCGGTGCTCTTACATATTGAAAAAACGTCCAGCCTTCGTCGCAGGTTATTGCAACCGTAAACGTACGTATACATACATAAATAAAAGCAACAAGGCCTGTAATGATATAGAGATAGAGGCTAGGGCGGCGCTTCATAACAGCTAAACTACAAAATTACTATCCACTTCATGTACATCTGCAATATGTATGTTTTTGCCAGCCGGGCTGATTTGCCTATATTCTGGTTCTGTATGATTCTGCACGGGTAATAGTTTTTTTGTTTTTCTTTTTTGACTTTTAAGTTTTCCGTTTACATTTGCAGACCTCAAAAAAA
>CAZKPH010000347.1:0-2804 GCA_964554605.1 uncultured Ferruginibacter sp. | reverse complement strand
ACGCGTTTTCTCACTTCATACAATCCAGTCGTTGCAGTTCCCTTGTGTCGACAAAGTTGGCAAACTGAGACCATGCCTGCCCGTACAAATAATCACTCTTTAACTTATCGGTTGATGTTGCCCAATCCGGGTCTTTTGCCCATGCCCTTTCCACTAAACCTAATAATTTGGGTAATAACAGGTATTCCATCTGATCGGTTGTACGCAGGTTCTCCGCCCAGAGTAAGCCCTGGACGCCTACAATATTGCTACGCCCATAGTCCGTTAGTTTGTCTTTGCCAGTAAAATTCGCCGGATCGGCCGGACGGCCTGCTGCATCTTCTTTTGTAGTCTTGTAATAATCGAACGGAACAAAATAAAATGGCTTGTCAATATCCTGGAATCCTCCCCAATAATACCCGGGCTCATCAGGGTTCTTGTAATAGGCAAGATCAAAATAATTATTACTCACACAAGACAGCACAACTTTATAACCGGCATTGGCAAGGCGGTAAGGCAGGTCTTCATCCCCCCAACCGATCATATTGTTCCATACATGGATCTGAAGGCCGTTATTAACGAAACCAGGATTCGGTATATATTTGGGTTGCCCGTCCAAACGTGTTTTCCTCAGAGCCATCTCTTCCCATCCCGACATGAACAAGCCCTTCTCTTTCAATATCGTATTTACTTTACCGTAATAATAATACCACAAATCGTCAGTTTGCCGTACCGGGCCACCGCCCTCAATCAGTTTGCGGCACACAGGCGATTTCTCCCATGCCCCGGAAGGCACTTCATCTCCTCCTAGATGAATAGTAGTAAGTGGAGCTCCGGCATCTTTGTACATGCCAATCAGTTCATCTATTACTTTTTCGATAAAATGATATACCGATGGCATAGCCACACACATTACATTGTCTTTCCAATTTTGTGCAGAGCGATATACAGAACGATCATCGGGATCGCTCAATAAATAATAGCCAGCTTCATCTTTTTTGCCTTCCTTCACCAGCCTTTCATAACGTGCTTCCATTGATTTTATGGCAGCCCTGCTATGCCCCGGGGATTCTATTTCCGGAATAACCTGAATATGCCTCTCAGTAGCATACTTAAGAATAGAAATAAAATCTTCACGGGTATAAAATCCGCTGGCAGGATATTTTCCCGCTTCCGGCCCTGCACCGTAAGAAGCAGGCAGGAAATATTTGCTATCGGTAGTATGTCCTCTCCTGCCTCCCAGTTCAGTCAGTTCGGGCAGAGAAGGGATCGCAATACGCCAGCCTTCGTCATCATTAAAATGAAGATGCAGAATATTCAACTTATAAAAAGCCATTAGGTCCAGTATACGGAGCAGTTGCTCTTTTTTCTGAAAATTTCTTGCTATATCTACCATCAAACTTCTGTATCCGAAACGAGGAGAATCTTTTATTTCTGCTCCCTTTATCAGTATCTCGTCCCGGCTTCCCGACCATATATCCACCGGCATTAGTGCTTTTAATGACTGAATGCCGTAGAATATTCCCGTAGCTGATGAAGCCATTATACGAATCTCTGTCGGGTTGATCTGCAGGGTGTAAGCTTCTGGCTGTAATGTATCGGTTTTAATGAGTAAAATTTTCCCGGGTATACTCCGGGCAGCAGCGGTATTTATTTTGCGAAGCAAATACCTCAATTCCGATGCTAAATATGCAGCTTCATTTTTAAAAACATCATCAGCCACAATAGGAACAGCAGCGCTTAGCCGGAATACGGCATCAGTCTCCTTATAGAAAACAGGTGTCGGTAAAATTCGGGGTAGTTTTTCTTCAGGTAAATCTTTTATCAAAGCATTCTTTTCAAATATCTTTTCGGACGTTACCGGGTGTATAGCAGTATCCGTAATAGGTACCATGGTATAATGGGTGATACTGTACCCCTTACCAGGATGAGCATCCCAAACAATATATAACCCGTAAGGCGCTGCAGTATAATTGTACGTCTCTCCTCCGGAACGATATGGGATGACAACTGATTCCCCCGGCTGGAGCCCTTTGAAAGAACTATCTGGGAATATTTTGAATATATCACCATTATAATGCCTGATAACAGTACCATTCCCGGCAGAGCTTGTATCTAAATCCCTACTCGACGAAAAATAGATTGCCCATCCTGTAGCAGGGAATACGGCCTTGCCAGTATTGGCCAGTTTGAATGAATTCGTTGTCTTTGGCCTGCCATTAGAAATTAATTGCCAATGGACAGTAAGGTCATTCACATCAAAGGCCGGCATCATATCCTGTGCCCGTATCAACTGCAATAGGGTTTCCGGTTCATTTGTAGTGATGTAATCAAAAGAATTAGAGATACACCAGGCCAGGTCATCTTTATCATCCACCGTCCATACATTACGGGCCATACCACTGTTCATCCACGCAGGTTTCTCCCGGTATACGGATATATGGTAATCAGGGGCACTAATACCTAAAGCATCTAATTGTGCCGGCGACCGGTCGCTCTCCAGATATTGTGTAACAGCCTCAGGTTCCAGTTTGCGGAGGGCTTGCAAAATATCCAAATCAAAACTTATAAAAACCATACGCTTTAATGCATGAAGGCTCCGTACCGCCTGTATTACCTTTTCCACAACCAGCCCGGCTCTTTGTTTCCCTGAGTCAACAGGCTTGATTTCGCATACCAATTTCATCGACGTGGAAAACTTCTTCCCTGCCGTTATATATTCCTTCAGCGTAGGCAATTTTTCGCCATTCGGCAAATCAACGGAAAGCAGCCGGTTATAGGGCGTTTTTTCAATAACCATTCCACTATATTCAGCATCATGATTG
>CAZKPH010000346.1:0-2811 GCA_964554605.1 uncultured Ferruginibacter sp. | reverse complement strand
AGTATAAATTTGAGGATGATAATAAGCAGGGTGTTATCAAAATTGCCCTGAAGTACGATACTACTACCAAACTGCCTGTTATTAAGAGTTTGGAAAGAGTTAGTCGTCCGGGCTTGCGTACTTATGCAAAACCTAACGAATTCAGAAGAGTAAAAAATGGGTTAGGCATTGCAATCGTATCTACTTCCAAAGGTGTAATGACGGATAAGGAGGCAAAAGCACAGAATGTAGGTGGCGAAGTATTGTGTAATATTTATTAATTCAAAGTTTGTTTTGACAATTAAGCCTTTTAGTCGGGGCTGAAAACGAAACAAAAAATAACAAATAAAAACGACTATGTCTAGAATTGGAAAAAAACCGGTAGAAATTCCCTCTGGTGTAAATGTTACAATCGGGAAAGATAATGTGGTTACTGTTAAGGGTCCAAAAGGGGAACTGAAACAGGAAGTTGACAGGGATATTACCATGGAAGTAAAAGGTACGGAATTATTGCTAGCCCGCCCAACAGATCAAATACGCCATAGGGCCATGCATGGCTTGTACCGTTCGCTGATTAATAACATGGTAAAAGGGGTTACGGATGGGTATAAAAAACAGCTTGAATTAGTAGGGGTTGGTTTCAAAGCTACCAATCAGGGTAATTTACTGGACCTCTCTCTTGGTTATTCTCATAATATTATTTTTGAAATACCGAAAGAGTTGAAAGTAGCGACTTCCCAGGAAAAAGGACAAAATCCTATTATCACTATCGAAGGTGTAGACAAACAATTACTGGGCCAGGTTTGTGCTAAAATACGTAGCCTGCGTAAACCGGAACCATATAAAGGTAAAGGGGTGAAATTTGTAGGTGAAATTTTGAGAAGGAAGGCTGGAAAGGCAGCAGGTAAATAAAACCATTTTCCTTCCAAAATCTATAGCCCAAAAGATAAAATTAATTCTCCGGCAGTATCGGAGAGAAAAATAAAAGAATATGAACAACAAATCGACTGCAAGGCAAAAAATAAGGTATCGTATCCGTAAGAAAGTATACGGGGTTGCTTCTAAGCCGAGAATGAGTATTTTTAGAAGTAATGCAGATATTTATGTGCAGCTAATAAACGATGAAGATGGAGTAACAATCGTATCTGCATCTTCCCGGGATAAGGGTATTGCGGCCCAAAAGGGGACAAAATCAGAGAAAAGCAAACTGGTAGGGGCAGCATTAGCCACCAAGGCCAAGGGGCTTGGGGTTACCCAAGTGGTGTTTGATAGGAGCGGATATATCTATCATGGCCGTATAAAAGCTTTGGCTGATGGTGCCAGAGAAGCCGGATTGGAATTTTAATTTTGAAATCTTTAATTAGAATCATACATGTTAAAAGCAAACGATAACAGGGTTAAACCTGGCGACCTCGAGTTGAAAGAAAAAGTAGTTTCTATCAACCGTGTTGTTAAAACAACTAAGGGTGGGCGTGCATTCAGTTTTTCTGCACTTGTAGTAGTTGGTAATGGTAATGGTGTGGTAGGGCAAGGATTGGGTAAAGCAAAAGAGGTACAGGAAGCCATTACTAAAGGCATTGAAGATGCAAAGAAAAACCTTATAAAGGTTCCCGTAATGCACGGTACAATTCCTCATGACCAATGGAGTAAGGAAGGTGCAGCCAAAGTATTAATCAAACCTGCAGCACATGGTACAGGCGTGATTGCCGGTGGTAGTATGCGTGCGGTTCTGGAAAGTGCAGGTGTTACGGACGTGCTGGCAAAAAGTCTTGGCTCCGCCAATCCTCACAATGTGGTTAAAGCTACTGTAAAAGCACTTGCATCGCTTCGTGAGCCTATTGCAGTAAGCAAAATAAGGAATGTGTCTTTAAAGAAAGTATTTAACGGATAAAATCAGTTTATTGTTAAGGATAAAGTTGAAAGTGATTTAACCGCTTTTTGCTGTCATTGAACCTAAACCTTAAACTTTAAACGTCTTAGGATATGAAAAAGATAAAAGTAACACAAATCAAAAGTGTAATCGACAGGCCGGAACGCCAGAAAAAAACAATGGCGGCTCTAGGGCTGCGTAAAATGAATGCTTCTGTAGAAGTGGAGGCCACACCTCAGATTCTGGGCATGGTTAATAAAGTTAGCCATCTTGTAAAGGTAGAAGAGTTGGCATCCTGATTTTCAATTGCCTTCATAACCGGGTTTAATATCCGATCTGAAATAAATTTATTCATAAAGCGAGGGGCGATTTCCCCGAAAGTATAAAAATCAGAAAAATGAGATTACATTCCTTACAACCTGCAAAGGGCGCCACTCACAGCGAAAAACGTTTGGGCCGGGGCGAGGCCAGTGGTAAAGGCGGAACATCTACGAAAGGTAATAAAGGGGGGCAAAGCCGTGCTGGTTATAAAAGCAAACCTTCTTTTGAAGGCGGCCAAATGCCTATTCAACGCCGTATTCCTAAACGCGGGTTCAAGAATGGAAACCGTGTGGAATATAAAGTAATTAATCTCGGAAAAATAGACCACTATGCGGAAAAATATGGTATTTCCGAATTTAGCCTTCAGAATCTATATATCAACGGGCTAATCAGCCAGTTTGATAGTGTAAAGATACTGGGTGTTGGAGAATTGAAAGGTAAATATAGCTTTAAGGTAAATGCTGTGAGTGCAAAGGCAAAAGCCGCTATTGAAGCTGCCGGAGGCTCAGTAGAGTTAGTTAAATAAAATTCACGATATTTACAGGCGCATTCCGGCTTGCCATGATAATGAGCAGGTTCGAAAGCGTCTTTTTTAGTTTAATACTAATAACATTTAAATCGTTTTAGTCTGTGAAGAAATT
>CAZKPH010000345.1:0-2823 GCA_964554605.1 uncultured Ferruginibacter sp. | reverse complement strand
ATACACATACACGTGGCGAATCGGTTTATCTGGATGATATGCCGGTTATAAGCGGAACGTTGTATGCAGCTTGTTTTGATTCGCCTCTTGCACATGGCAAAATAGTAAAACTGGATATATCCGAAGCTGAGAAGGCTAAGGGTGTTACTGCCGTACTAACGTATAAGGATATACGTGGCATAAACCAGATTGGTGGGATTATACAGGATGAGCCGTTGCTGGCAGAGCATGAGGTACATTTCAGTGGTATGCCTGTTGCGTTAGTTATTGCAGAAACACCGGAATTGGCAAGATCGGCAGTAAAGAAAATATCTTGCGAGATAGCCCCCTTGCCTGTAATTACTGATCCCAGGATAGCTGCGTCTACAGGATATCTGATTGTGCCGCCGCGTACTTTTTGCATTGGGGATACTTCTTCATGTTGGGAAAAGTGTAAATATGTTTTTTCAGGAGAAGCGGATGTAAACGGGCAGGAACATCTGTATATAGAAACGCAAGGAGCATATGCTGTGCCATTGGAAAATGGAGCCATACGAATTTACTCCTCCACACAGGGGCCAACGGCTGTACAGCGAGCAGTTTGTAAAGTTACCGGTCTGCCAATGCATCAGGTAGAAGTAGATGTAACTCGTTTGGGAGGAGGTTTTGGAGGAAAGGAGGACCAGGCGAACACATGGGCGGCTTTGTGCGCAGTAGCGACACAAGTATTAAGCCGTCCGGTAAAATATTCTCTTCATCGGATGGAAGATATGAGAATGACAGGGAAAAGGCATCCTTATTCCGCTGATTTTACTATTGGCCTGGATGAAAACCTGAAAATCCTTGCTTATGAAGTTATTTTCTACCAAAATGCGGGCGCTGCAGCAGACCTGTCTCCTGCGGTATTGGAGCGGACGTTATTTCATTGTACAAATTCTTATTTTATTCCTAATGTAAAAGCTACTGCATATTCGTGCCGCACAAACCTTCCACCGAACACGGCCTTCCGCGGATTTGGAGGGCCTCAGGGTATGTATGTAATGGAAGCGGCTATTGCCAAGGCGGCAGATGATTTACGTATTCATCCTTCTGTTATCCAATACAAAAATCTTTTAAAAACGGGAGATACACTGCCCTATGGACAAAAGGTTGTAAGCGAAGCAGTTCCCTGTTGGGATAAAGCAAATGAATTATTCGGGTTTAATTCCATCAGCAAGGAAATAAAAGACTATAATGACAAAAATACTACTTCCCGTAAGGGCTATGCCGTTATGCCCATCTGTTTTGGTATCTCGTTTACCAATACATTAATGAATCAGGCCCGTGCTCTTGTGCATGTATATACGGATGGGAGTATAGCTGTGAGTACAGGCGCCGTTGAAATGGGACAAGGCGTAAATACAAAGCTGCTACAGGTAGCTGCGCAGATTTTGTCTGTTGATCCTGCCAGGATCAAAATAAACAGTACTAACACCTATAGAATAGCCAATACTTCTCCTTCTGCTGCCAGCGCTACAGCAGACCTGAACGGGAAAGCTGTATTGGCTGCTGCAGAAGGGATACGAGAAAGGCTTATTAACGTAGCTGCAGCAGAATTAAATGCTGATCCCAGGGATATTTCCATTGTAAATGAGGCTGTGTATTGTAAGGGTAAGCCTACCGATATACACTGGCAGCAACTTGTGCTTACCGCATACAATAAGCGGGTTAACTTATCCGAGCATGGGCATTATGCCACGCCTTTGATCCGGTATGATAAGTCAGTTGAAAAAGGGCATCCTTTTGCTTACCACGTTTATGGAACGGCAATTATTACAGTGACTGTGGATTGTATTAGGGGGACATACAAAATTGATTCAGTAAAACTGGTACATGATTTCGGTACGAGCATGAACAGGTTGATAGACCTGGGGCAGATAGAAGGAGGACTCGTGCAGGGCATCGGTTGGATGACGATGGAGGAGATTGTGTATGATGCGGCAGGTAAGCTTCGTTCCAATGCTTTATCTACATATAAAGTCCCGGATATTTTCTCCGTACCTGAAGATATCAGGATAGAATTTTTAGATACAGATAAAGAAAATGCAGCCATCTTCCGTTCGAAGGCTGTCGGCGAACCCCCTTTTATGTATGGAATAGGAGCATTTTTTGCCCTGAGAAATGCTGTTCGTTCATTCAATGCTGATGTATATCCTGCAATGGATGCTCCTATGACACCCGAAAAAGTTTTACTGTCTTTATATTCCGGAAAATAAAAGCATTTTCTATGCAGGATAAAATACAACCCTGGCAACTAATATTGCGGAGCATGCAAAATGGCTTGCCGGTAATGTTGCTTTATGTTTTGCATAGTAAGGGCAGTAGTCCCGGGCGGCAGGGTTTTTATATGTCTGTCAATGCCAACGGAGAAATGTCCGGTTCATTGGGAGGAGGAGTAATGGAACATAAGTTTGTGGAATTGGCAAAAAAAAAACTAAAAACGGATACTGCAACTGTTCTTATAAAAAAACAGATACATGATGAGAGGGCAATAAAAGAAAGAAGCGGGATGATATGTTCAGGAGAGCAAACAATATTTCTTTACCGGTTGCAATACAGCGATATAGCTAATGTGAAGTCTGTAATAAATTCCTTTAAACGGCTGAGGCCGGGGCTGCTGCAACTAAGCCCCGCTGGTATTGGGTTCCAATATTGTAAAGGGCATGATATCGTTCCCGCTTATTTTCACTTTGCCAATGCAAGGGATTTTGTTTATGAGGAAAAAATTGCAGTAAAAGACCTGCTTTATATTATAGGTGGCGGCCATTGTGCACTTGCATTATCAAATTTAATGCGAATGATGGA
>CAZKPH010000344.1:0-2837 GCA_964554605.1 uncultured Ferruginibacter sp. | reverse complement strand
TTTGATGAAATCAAGCATTGGGGTTTTTTCAGTGAACACAAATTGATGGCAGGCAACAAAATCAGCCTTTGAAATCAGGTACGGAGCCCTGATAGGGTTAGGGCCAAAACGAAGGTGGGATACAGTCTGGGCGCCGGATTTTTTTGAGTCATAAACAAAATATCCTTGTGCATACAAATCTGTATTCTCCCCAATGATTTTAATGCTGTTTTTATTGGCACCAACCGTACCATCGGCGCCAAGGCCGAAAAACAACCCCTGTGTCCATTCGGATTCATCGAGGGTATATCCATTATTGTAATCAATACTTGTAAAGGTTACATCATCATTAATACCAATTGTGAAATGGTTCTTTGGGCTTTCTTTTTTCAATTCATCAAAGATTGCTTTAACCATTGACGGAGTAAATTCTTTAGAAGAAAGGCCATATCTTCCACCAACAACTTTTGGCAAATTTTTTATAGAGCCTTTCTGTAAACTTTCAGCCAGGCAAGTAAGTACATCCTGGTAAAGGGGTTCTCCTGAAGCCCCGGGTTCTTTTGTACGGTCAAGTACGGCTACAGATTTGGCTGTAGCAGGCAATGCCTTAATGAAATGGTCTACGGAGAACGGCCTGTATAATCTTACGCAGAGTACACCCACTTTTTCCCCGGATTTGTTTAAGGCCTTAACAGTTTCAGCAACTGTTTCAGAACCCGAACCCATAATAATAATCACTCTTTCGGCATCGGCGGAGCCGGTATATTCAAAGAGTTCGTATTTTCTGCCGGTAATTTCTTCGAATTTTTTCATCCATTTCTCAACAATATCCGGAGTGGCATTGATAAATTTATTCACTGTTTCCCTTCCCTGGAAGTATACATCAGGATTTTGGGCAGTACCTCTGATAAAAGGTTTATCTGGCGAAAGAGCTCTCTCGCGGTGTGCAATAACCAACTCGTCGGGGATCATTGCTTTGATATCTTCATCGGGAATAATCTGTACCTTATTTACTTCGTGAGATGTACGGAACCCGTCGAAGAAATGCAGGAACGGAACTCTCGATTCCAGTGTTGACGATTGGGCAATCAGGGCAAAATCGTGTGCTTCCTGGACACTGGCCGAGCTAAGCATAGCAAACCCCGTGCTACGGGCAGACATAACATCCTGGTGATCGCCAAAGATAGACAGCCCCTGTGCGGCTAAGGCACGGGCTGCAATGTGAAATACGGTAGAAGTAAGTTCGCCGGCAATTTTATACATGTTCGGCAACATTAGCAACAAACCTTGTGAGGCTGTAAATGTAGTGGTAAGGGCACCAGTCTGCAAAGCTCCGTGTACGGTACCTGCAGCACCGCCTTCACTTTGCATTTCAAGGACATCTGGTACATTGCCCCAGATATTCTTAATTCCTTTGGCGCTCCATTCATCAGCCCATTCGGCCATATTGGAAGAAGGCGTTATGGGATAGATGGAACAAAATTCATTTACACGATAAGCAATATATGCTGTGGCTTCATTACCGTCTAATGTAGCGCTTATTGTTTTTTTAGTTGACATCATTCGTAGCTTTGGAAGGTTCAGAAATCATTTCTATTGCATGGCATGGACATTGTTCGTAACATACAGCACATCCTGTACACAGGTTAAAGTCGAATTTATATCCTTTACCGGGGCCTAATTTAATAATGGCATCTTCGGGGCAAGCGCCAAAGCATCCGTCACATTCAAAGCAATTTCCGCAGCTCAGGCATCTTTGTGCTTCGTATCTGGCGGCTTTTTCATCCAGTCCTGCAATTACTTCATCGAAGCTCATTACTGCTATTTCGGGCGATAGTTTATCCTGTTCTTTTTTAGGGGCTTCTGTCTGGTACCACATGTGTAGTTTGCGGAAGCCTGCTGTAGGATGCTTATCGGGTTTAACATAAGAAGAGCCACTTAGGTATCCGTCAATGAATCGGGCGGCTTTTTTACCGTGCCCTATTGCAATTGTGGCACTGCGCTGTTCTCCCGGAAGCATATCTCCACCAGCGAAAACACCTTCGGCTTTTGTCATTCTGGAAGGGGTGATAGCAACCGTGCCATCTTCATTGATAGCAATGTTAGGAAGTGTTCTCAGAAAACCGCTGTCTGATTCCTGTGTCAATGCTAAAATCAGCATATCGGCTTCTAAAGTGCTGTATTCACCTGTGCCTACTGCTTTTCCCTTCTCTACTTTCATCTTTTCCAGCGTAAACTGGTGCATGGAAATTTTATGTATACGGTTCAGGAATTGTATATCAACGCCTTCAGCGAGAGCATCGTCAGCTTCATAATCATAAGCAGGCATCAATTTGCGATCGCCGGGGAAAAGAACAATTGCCTCGGCCCCCATACGTTTGATGATCCTTGAAAGATACATGGCAAGCTTTCCTCCTCCGTAGATAACGATTCTTTTGCCTCTTAGGTTGGCTGTTTCAGCTTCCTTGAAGAAACTGAAAGCATCCGTGACCGGAACAGGGTTTTCTTCAATAATCGGCTCTTTCTTGATTAATTGAGCACCGATAGAGAGGTATACAGCATCGAATTTACCGGCTTCTTTTTCTTTTTGAACGTCGGTAACCTTACGATTGAGGTGGAATTTGATACCCATACCGGCAAGCCTTTCAATTTCTGCATCCAGTATTCTTCTTGGTAAACGATAGGAAGGGATACCGGTTCTCATTAAACCACCAAGTTCCGCAGCAGCTTCGAAAACTTCTACGGTATGCCCTAACCGGGCAAGGTGATAGGCAGCCGATAAGCCACTCGGGCCGCCACCTATCACTAATACTCTTTTGTTTGTAGGATTGGTTTCAAAACGGGGATTCCATTTTTCT
>CAZKPH010000343.1:0-2856 GCA_964554605.1 uncultured Ferruginibacter sp. | reverse complement strand
TACTTCACTCAATGGAGAATATAAATTGCCCCTGGGAAAAAGGGAAGATTACATCACTATTGCCGGTGAAATTCTTTATGATAAGGCAGGTTCCATATCCCTTACCTCCACCCATATTTTACCCGCGGTAAATTATCATAAATCCTTAAGCGCAGAAAGAAATATGTACCTGTCTCTGGGATTCATGGGTGGTTTGGTACAAAGGAAATTTGACAGAAGCAAGATAACCACAAACAGCCAGTTTGACGGCAA
Organism: uncultured Ferruginibacter sp.; assembly: GCA_964554605.1. Taxonomy (GTDB): domain Bacteria; phylum Bacteroidota; class Bacteroidia; order Chitinophagales; family Chitinophagaceae; genus Ferruginibacter. Next base: position 2,604 of record CAZKPH010000343.1, on the reverse strand, counting down.
TGCTTATAATGGTTCATTATTTGACGGTGAAAATATCTCAAACACATCTTACTCCTATTTTGACGGAAGTGCCGGACTAAGCCTTAGTTCACAAATTGGGGAAAACCCTGATAATAACCTTTTTGTCGGGGTAGCTTATCACCATTTCAACAAGCCCGGCAATATCTCATTTTATACCAATACCAGCAATGAAATGACCCCCAAATGGGTATTTTCAGGTGGGCTGAAAATGAGTACATCAGACTATTCATACGTAACATTCCACGGAGATTTTGTAAAGCAGGGCGGCTATACAGAAACTATCGGCGGAATGGTTTATTCATTAAAACTGGGAGATGCGGAAAATTCTAAATATACCATTCATGGAGGTGCCCTTTATCGCCTGAAAGATGCTATTATCCCTTATGCTAAGATTGACATGAATTGTATTTCCGTTTCTTTCACCTACGATGCCAATGTATCTCAATTAAAATCTGCGAGTTATGGAAGAGGCGGTTTTGAAATGGGATTATCTTATATCAAATTCCTTGACAGGAATAATTCCACAAAGAATGCAGTGAGATGCCCTAAATTCTGATCAACGATTTAAAAACACATGTTTTTGCTGTAAGACCTTTTGTTTTATGGATTTTTTGGATAAAAAAAGCCATCGAATACCTCGGTGGCTTTATAATTAATTCAAAAACTGTTCCGGACTGAATTACCCGGCAAAATAATGTAAAGCAAGTTCATATCCTCTCAATCCTAGCCCACTGATTACGCCAACACTTTTAGCGGAGACATGAGATAATTTCCTAAACTCTTCCCTACTGAAAATATTAGAAATATGGACTTCTATCACCGGAGACCTGACGGCTGCAATAGCATCCCCTATCGCTACGGAAGTGTGTGTATACGCAGCAGGATTGATTATAATACCGTCAAATGAGAACCCTACCCGCTGTATCTCATTTACAATCTCCCCCTCAATATTACTTTGAAAATAATGTACCTCTATCCCTGCGAATTTATCCCGTAACTGTGGAAGGAATTTTTCGAAAGACTCATTCCCATAAATATCCTTCTCCCTTGTCCCTAGTAGATTCAGGTTAGGCCCATTGATAATTGCTATTTTCATGATTACCAAAAATAAAAAATTTAGCCCTGAAAATAAAGTAAGATATGCAGAAATCCCGGGTTAATTCATCATTGCCATAAAATCGTCAAACAGGTACCTGCTGTCATGAGGTCCAGGTGTAGCTTCCGGATGGTATTGTACCGAAAAAGCAGGTTTGCCTTTAATCCGGATACCTTCTATAGAGTCATCATTCAGGTTAACATGTGTAATCTCAATAACATCTGAAGCTCTTACCGCATCAGGGTCTACGCCAAAACCATGATTTTGTGTTGTAATCTCGCTACGGCCAGTAAGAAGGTTCTTTACCGGGTGATTAAGCCCCCTATGGCCATGATGCATTTTAAATGTTGGGATATCATTGGCCAACGCCAGCAACTGATGGCCGAGGCAAATGCCGAAAAGAGGCTTACCCGATGCCAATATTTGTTTCACCGTTTTGATTGCATAGCCCATCGGTTCCGGATCTCCCGGGCCATTACTGATAAAATACCCGCTAGGGTTAAATTCCTGAAGCTTATCAAAATCCGTACGTGCATTATGTACTTTTACATAAGCGCCTCTTTCAACGAGGCAATTCAATATATTTTGTTTTACACCAAAATCCAATACGGCTACCCGCACTTTACTCTCCGGATCACCAAGATAGTACTCCTCGGTTGTTGAAACGGCAGAAGCCAGTTCCAGCCCTGCCATAGAAGGCACCGATGCCAGTTCCTTTCGCAACTGCTCGATATCGGTAGTCTCAGAAGAAATAATGCAATTCATAGCGCCCTGCGTACGTACATGCGTTACAAGCGCCCTCGTATCCACATCCTCAATAGCCACCACCTGCTGTTGCTCGAAATAAGCCTGCAACGATCCATTAGCCATGATTCTCGAAAACTGCTCTTCCAGGTTGCGCCCGATCACACCCTTCACTTTTACACCATCACTTTCCACATCCACATCCTTCACCCCATAATTCCCGATATGTACATTATTCATAATAAGCACCTGCCCGTAATAACTGGGGTCTGTAAAAACTTCCTGGTAACCCGTCATCCCGGTATTAAAACATATTTCACCGGTTGTAGTGCCAATCTTTCCGAAAGATTTACCATAAAAGACAGTTCCATCTTGTAATAATAAAATTGCGGGGGATGTATTTTTTGTTAAAGGCATGATTTAGAAACGTTTTGCAAAGAAAAGAATTCAATCAGTTAATCGCTAATTATTTTTTTCACATTTCCCGAAAAACACAAAAAAAACTCCGACAACAATATATCGGAGTTCTTATTATTTATTCGGCACCATCATTTAAGCTTCCGGCTTTTCTTCTTCAGTAGAAGGAGTATCTGCAGCAGGAGCCTCAACAGCTTTTTCCGCAGCTTTTTTCCTTCCACCTGAACGACGGGTTTTCTTAGCCGGTTCTGCCACAGCCGCTACTTGTTTACCGTAAATTTCATTAAAGTCTACCAGTCCAATCATCGCCATTTCGGCACTAGCAC
>CAZKPH010000342.1:0-2861 GCA_964554605.1 uncultured Ferruginibacter sp. | reverse complement strand
TATAAGTGCCTCCAATAGCTGGTTATTACGATAAGGGGTCTCAATAAAAATTTGCGTACATTTCTTTGATGCAGAATCCGTTTCAAGTTCTTTAATGGCCTTGTTTCGTTTGGCAAGATCAATAGGGAGGTATCCTGCAAATCGAAATTGCTGGCCGTTCATTCCACTGGCCATTAATGCCAGCAATATCGAACTGGGCCCTACAAGTGGCTTTACACGAATATTCATTTTTTGCGCTTCGGCAATCAGTATTTGCCCGGGATCTGCAATACCGGGGCACCCTGCCTCGCTAATAACAGCAATATTTTTGTTTTCTTTTACTTTTTTTCTGAATAATCCAACTTGTTCTTCTTCATTGTTGTGGATAGTAAACCATTCGAAACTGTCAATAGAAATATCTTTACGAATGCGTTTTAAAAATCTTCTTGATGTGCGTTCATTTTCGGCAAAGATCACCTGGCAATCCAGTATCGCTTCTGTAATATATGAAGGCAATACATGAGTTGCATTTTCTTCCAATATAGTAGGTATGAGATATAGTGTACTCATATTATTTTTTGTCGGTATTATACAGGCTGAGTGTTGCTGCTATCACAGCATAGCTCGGCGCTAAAATCCATCCGATAATAATAACCGAGTGCATCAAAAAGAAAATCATTCCATTGCCTATTGCTAGCCCCTTATGACGGCCGATAAAAGAAATGCTTTCTCCGGGAGATAGGCGCTGCCTTTCGCAACTATAGTCGAGCATAGAAAAACCAAGATAATAACATTCAATTATAAGCGCAATAAGAGGCGTAAACCAACCGAGAACAGGGATAAGTGAAAGAATAACAATAGTGACAGTATATACTGTTTGCCATAGCGTATTTCTTACAGCTAGTCCGGCGCCCCTGAAAATATCTTTAATGAATTGCTGAAGGCTAAAAGGATATTCTTTTCCCTCAATAATTGCTTCTGTTTTTTCGCTTAAGTATGCAAAAAGCGGAGATCCGATTATTAGAAATAAATACTTGAACAATGAAAAGTAGAAAATAAGCAGCACAAGCTGTAAAATAACTTGTCCGAATATAAATAAGAATTTGATCCAGCCTGCTTCTATGGATGTTAGCCATCCTTTAAGCCCTGTTATTGAAAGAAAATAGTCGATAGCGTGGCTGCTGCTGGTCCAAAAAGCATATATCCCCATGCAAAACAAAATTGCATATAATATTCCCGGGATTAGAATCCATTTCCACAACCGGTGTTTTAATATAAACTTGTGAGCTTGTATGTATGATTGTATTGCGAGAATAATTTCTTTAAACATATTCTTCGGAATTATGGCAGCAGGGGTGCGTAAATTTCTTTTGAGCGCTTAAAATTACTAATAAGTTTTGCTGATTTTACTGCAATCGCAGTTTTTTTTATAAAAGGCTATTATTATATCAATAAAAAATCCTTCACCTAATCAGTGAAGGATTAAAAAAACGATTATACTGAGTTATCAATAATCCTTGTTGTAACCGCCACTTCTGTTTCCGCCACCGTATCCGCCTCTGTTTCCACCACCATAACCGCCGCTTTTCTTAAAGCCGCCACCACCGCCGCCGAAGCTACGTTTTTTGAAACCGGAACCTTCAGGACGGGGTTGAGATTCGTTTACGATAATTTTACGGCCTTGTACTTCAGATTCATTCAGGTTTGCAATAGCTGTTTTGGCAGCTTCGTCATCTTCCATCTCAACAAAACCGAAACCTTTGCTACGGCCATTCATTTTGTCTTTCAGAATTTTTGCGCTGGATACACTCCCATACTGGGAAAAAAGATTGTTTAAATCATCATCAGTCATAGACCAACTAAGATTACCTACATAAATGTTCATTGTAAAACTTTTAAAATTTTAAATAAAAAAACAATAATGACTTAGTTGTACAATGAACTGAAAACAGCTTTTGTAAGAGTTCTATCAGCTAACGACGAGATACTAAATCTATTAGAGCTTGGGAACAAATGTAATGATTTATTTATTAAAAAAGATTATTTGGCTGAAAATCATTAAAATCTTAGTTTCCCGGCAATAAAAAAACCGCCTTTAGGCGGTTTTTTTATTATTTTTCGGACATATACAACTTATTCTGCAACTACTTCGAAATCAACTTCTGCTTCATAATTATTGCCGAAATCGATTTTAGCTTTATATGTTCCAAGTTCTTTTACTTCATCAATGATGTTAATACGGCGACGGTCGATTTCGTAGCCTTTTTGTTCTTTTATTGCCCGTGCTATTTGAACGGAAGTTACGCTGCCAAAGATTTTTCCTGTAGTACCGGTTTTGGCTCCAATCCTGAGTGCTCCTTCTTTGAGTTTTTCAATAACACTGTTAATTTCAGCAAGAAGTTTGGCTTCTTTTTTCTGTTGTTGTTTGATCCTTTCCTCCAGTCTTTTCAGGTTGGTAGGATTAGCTTCAATAGCCAATTTTTTGGGAATCAGATAGTTACGCCCATAACCATTCTTTACAGTTACGAGTTCGTTGGCTCCGCCCAGGTTATTTACATCCTGTATTAATATTACCTGCATTGTATTTGCATTTTTACCCAATTACGTTGTGTTACACGCAACTTTCTCCATTGAAGGGTTAGGGTGGTTAAGAATTTATTTTAAAAGATCTGTAACGTAAGGTAAAATAGCCATTTGACGGGCTTTTTTCACTGCATCACTTACTTTTCTCTGAAATTTCAGAGAATTTCCTGTAAGGCGCCGAGGCAACAATTTCCCCTGTTCGTTCAGGAATTTCTTCAAGAAATCAGCATCCTTATAATCAATATACTGGATACCCATTTTTTTGAAACGGCAGTATTTCTTAGGACGTTTATCAGCTT
>CAZKPH010000341.1:0-2862 GCA_964554605.1 uncultured Ferruginibacter sp. | reverse complement strand
TTAAACGAAGCACATGCAATCAGTTCGGCATTCTATCTGCATCAGAAATTAGGAAGTGTGGAGGAAGTTAAGAAACGTATGGTCTTTACCACACATACACCCGAAGAAGCAGGAAATGAAAAACATGATATTTACCTCTGCCATAAAATGAGTTATTTCTGCGGTATGCATTTGGATGATGTAAGGAAAATAACAGGGATTAACGACGATATGTTCAATCATTCTCTGGCTGCATTGCGTTTTGCAAAAAGGGCTAACGGCGTATCGCAGTTACATGGTGAGGTAAGCCGGAAAATGTGGGGTAAGTACGAAGGTATCTGTGAAATAGGTGCAATAACTAATGCTCAGAACTACGAATATTGGGCAGATAAGATATTATACAAAGCGAGTGAAGAAGGCGATCATGCAACTTTTGACAGCCGTAAACGTTTTTTGAAACAGCGATCTTTGGAAATAGTTGCTGATCAGACGGGTAAACTGCTTGATCCGGATGTGCTGACGATCATTTGGTCCAGAAGATTTGCCGGATATAAGCGTGCAGAACTTCTTACCAGGGATCATCAGCGGTTTGAGGCTTTATTGAGCAATAAAAAATACCCGGTACAAATCATCTGGGCAGGAAAACCCTATCCATTGGATTATCCGGCAATCAATGAATTTAACCATCTTGTACACCTTAGCAAAAAGTATGGCAATGTTGCCGTGTGCATCGGATATGAATTGTTCCTGAGCAAGCGTTTAAAACAAGCTGCCGATATCTGGTTAAATAATCCTCGTGTCCCTCGTGAGGCCAGCGGTACCAGTGGCATGACAGCTGCAATGAATGGTGCTGTTAATTTCAGTACTCACGATGGATGGATATGCGAATTCGTAAAGGATGGCGCAAATGGATTTGTGGTGCCCCCTATTGATTATGAACATATTTCGGTTCAGGAACAAGACGATTATGATTTGAATAAACTGTATGAGATACTTGAACAAAAAATATTGCCGGCTTATTATGACAATAAGAACCACTGGAGGCAGATTGTACAGAATGGGATGAAAGATGTTGCTGCGTATTTCAACAGTAACAGAATGGCAGATGAATATTACAAGCTGCTCTATATCTAGCAGGATGTAATGGATATTATTTAAGTGCTGCTTTTTGCAGCACTTTTTTTATTCCACCTTTTCCGTGAGGAATTCCATCACCCCCTTAATAGGTATTGAGATACCCATCATATCCATAGTGCCGCTAATCTGTGAAGTTGATTTTTTGAATGTGATTATGCCAGATGAAATGTCCACCTTCCTTGTTTCCATTGTGCTTGTTGTCATGGAAATATCCACGTCATAGCCCATCAGTTGCATTGTTGTATTGATTACATTCTTAGATTCGGTTTTCAGTGAAGCGTTATTTTTTTCGGTAGCCTCCCATTGATAGTGATTGACAGAACTTGTATTATTCCTTTGTGTACTATCCGACCATTCGTCTCCTTCTTTTACATTTGCGGGTAGGATCATGAAATAACTGCCCAATATTGTCTCGTCTGTTTTATTGCCCATCAATTGTTGCATCACTGAAGTGAAAGGATTGGATTTGTCTTCGATAACGGTTTGTACTGTATCCAGGGAAGTAGCAGTGCCACTGTTTTTCATAATAAACCGTTGAGGTATATTAAGCTGGTCCTTTATTTGGGGTATGCTCCTATCTGTATCCTGCATACTATCGCTGTTAAAATGCGAAATAACCGAATTCATCATCGAAATGTCCATTTTCATTTTAGTCATAGTCATAGTGATATTGTATTGGCCTCTATCGGCTTCGTCCACATTTATGCTTCGTTTTGAGAATACATCAAACTGTGTTTCCACAGGCTGCTGCCCGGGCATTTCCTGCGAAAAACTTCCCTTGCCGCTGCTGCTGTATAACAGTACCTGCCCTTTTTTGAGGACAATCTCTTCTGTTTTTGTCTGGGCAGTGCCACATAGGAATAATGACATAAGCAATACAAGGGCAATTCCTTTTTTCATAATCGGTGGTTTAGAATGTTTTGCAAATTTATTGGCTATAAATTCATGGCAAAGTTTTCGAATAAATTATGAAAATAATAACATCGGCCGGGGGTACCCTGTTTTATAACCCAATAATTTAGCAATAATGACTTAACTGCTTTCGGGAACGTTATCGTAATTATTCTTTTTGCAAAAACGCCTGCTACTTAATTTTGGTTTCATTTTTAAAAGCCGTGTAATGAAAAGATTGCATTTCAGCCGATTATATTGTACCCGAATATTCATATTAATTGCCGGGATCCTTTCGGTAATATCTTTGAAAACTTTCGCACAGGATGCCCGGGACCTTTCCTGGTATTATAAAAATTGCCCCTTCAAAATGCCGGAGGTTACTGTCCCTGTTTTTCCTGACCGTACGTTTGCTGTCAAAGATTTCGGTGGTGTACCCGATGGGCAGGCCCTCAATACTTCGGCATTTGAGAAAGCTATTCAGGCATGTACAGATGCCGGTGGTGGCAAGGTAGTGGTAACTCCGGGAATATGGCTTACAGGCCCGATACAATTAAAAAGCAATGTAAACCTTGAGGTGCAGCAGGGAGCTATTATTCTTTTTTCAAAAGATCATTCTCTTTATCCAATTATTAAAGCATCCAATACAAGTACTAATTTTCAGCCTGCATCGCCTATTTATGGATATGACCTGAAAAATGTTGCTATAACGGGTGAGGGTATAATAGATGGCGCAGGTGACAGTTGGAGGCCCGTTAAGAAAGGCAAAACAACGGAAGCGCAATGGCGTTCTTTGTTGGAAAGCGGTGGAGTAGTAAGCAAAGACGGCTCTTTATGGTGGCCGAGTACCGAAGC
>CAZKPH010000340.1:0-2896 GCA_964554605.1 uncultured Ferruginibacter sp. | reverse complement strand
ATAAGTTGTATACGAATATGTATGTGGTAAATACTGATGGCAGCCTTTCGCTTGCTGACGGTATTGCCAGTACGTATTATTATACCTACAATAACGCAGTGGATGCACAGGATGCCCCCAAACTAAACTCCTTTAATACCAGGGAAAGTATCTGTATCATGCGGGATGGGGTAGAACTCGCTGTGGAAAAAAGGCAGCCTATTACCGGGTTCGATACCACGTACCTGCAGATATCCGAAATGAATACGAAAACCTATCAGCTACAATTCGTTGCGCAAAATTTCAACCCTGCAGTGATTGCCTACCTGACGGATGAATATACAGGTGCTACCACGCCAATCAACCTGAGCATGACAGATACGACAAAATATACTTTTGATGTTCAGTTGGCAAGGCCTGCCAGTAACACCCCCAACCGCTTTTCGATTGTATACCGGCCAAGCGCTCTATTGCCGGTTATATTCAGTTCGGTAAGTGCCGGTGTACAGAATAATGCCGTAAAGATCGGCTGGACGGTTGAAAATGAAACAGATGTATTGCAATATAATATCGAAAGGTCAACAGACGGACAGCATTTCGGTAAAGTATACACGCAGATGGTAACAGACAATGCAGCTTTCAGGCGTGCTTATACATGGACAGATGCTTCTATCGCCGGTAGCAGTGTTTACTACTATCGTATCAGTAATAAAAACGAAAACGGGTCCGGCGCATACAGCCGTATCATCAAAGTACAGATGGACAATACGGTACGCTCCGGTATTAATGTATATCCTACGGTGGTGCAGGATGGAGTAGTGGGTTTGCAATTCACCAATATGAAACAAGGTAAATATACTTTCCGGATGATCAACACACTCGGCCAGGTATTGCTTACCCGTTCGCTTAACCACCAGGGCGGTAATGCCACACAGACTTTCAACATAGACAGAAACGGCTACACAGGGCTTATGCAATTGACGATCAATGGCCCGGACAACTATTTCCAAACTGTTAAGTTGATTAACAGGTAAACCGTAGCCTCTTGAATAAAGATCCCGGAGCTTTTGCTGCCGGGATTTTTTTTGCCCTTTTTCCAAAATTTTATTTTTATTGTTTTTATTGGTAAAATTGGTGTCCAACTATTGCTAAAAACCTTGAAAAAGCCGCTTCGCAAACGTTCCCGACATCGTTTGAGTAAATAATATCCCGGCGCCGGATTATCGTCTGTGGATTAAGTATAATTTTGAATTGGATATGAAGGCAACTATAATCTCAAAATGAGCATCTGTGTATAAGAAGCAGTACCCTGCTACTTGATATTGAGAGATAAATGGCTAATTTTGTATTGAACTTTTGCTTATCCGTACCTTCCTTGAAAAGCCTGCTTGGGTTACAAATTTGTTAAGGTCAAAACTACCATATGATAAAATCTTTACGTTCCGTATTGTCTACGAATCTATTATTAATTGCCTGTCATAGAAAAACGAAAGGTATGCCTGTTATTATGAAAAAGACAGTCTATTTGCTGTTACTAATTTTATTTTCTTTTTCTGCTCAATTGCGTGCGCAGATAATAAGTGAGACTTTTTCCGAATCTCAATGGACAACACTGGCAGGATGTACGGGCACTTCCGCTGTTTTACCTGTTGCCGCAACTACCCGTAATGTTAGTATTTTTACTGGGACTGCAAATGGAAATACCGTTTCAAGTACAAACACAAATGATAATGCTGGAACCTGGTTGTATTCAAAAGCTAGTTGGTCGTCAGATACTAAGTTGAATAAAGTACGATCTAAGGATTATTCATTGGTTCTAGGTAGTGGTTCTGGATATCTCATCTCTCCGATTTTATCCGATGGGTTTGCTACTGTTACTTTCTGGATAACACCTTATAGTAATTTTATTGCGGGAGTGAATACTAATAATACGGCTGCAGGTACATTGAATTATTTGAGTACAAATGCGGCACCTACTTATTCTTGCACGAACTCTCTGGCTAATGCCGGATATACTTATTTTGTCCAAACTTATGCAGCGAATGGTACAAATGGTAATAGTTCTATGCAGTATTTTACTTTAACTACTTCCTATGGCGGGCCTTGTAGGGTCAATTTTGCGGTAGCAGCAGGTTCAAATCTATATTTGGATGATATTGTTATTACAAGGCCATTCTTTGCCTTGACTACAATGAGTGCTGCTCATACAGAAGATTTCAATATGATGTTTAATATACCTACCAGTCCTGTACCTTCTGGCTTTCGTGTTAGTGCGGATTCTACTTGGACCAATGGTACTTCTTTCGTAACACAATCTGGTGGTACTGCTGCTGCCATATCTACGGGAGGTTATTACAATTTAGGTGATGGTGCAACTTTGTCGGCAGTAGATAGAGCATTGGGTTTTTTGTCGAGTGGTTCGTTCGCTGCTCCAAGGACTATTATGCTGCGGCTCAAAAATAATACAGGATCAACGATTTCGACATTAAATGTATCATTTGATTATGAAAAATACCGAGATGGAAGTAATTCGAATGGTTGTGTAATGACTTTCGGCTATGGATCTGATGGATCCACATGGACGAATATTGCTTCTGGCAGCCAAACTTATGCTGCTGACGCAGATAATAACGCTGTCAGCCCGGCAACTACAATCTCCAAATCTTTTTCCATAACCGGGTTAAGTATTAGTGCAGGGGCTGACTATTATTTCAAATGGTCATATTATGTTAATGCAAGTACTAATGCACAGGGGATTGGTATAGACAATTTGTCAATAACTCCTTCGGCTACATCTTGCGGCACATTGCCTTCTGCACCTACGGGTACGGGTACCAGCATTTGTGGTAGCGGCTCGGCTACTGTGTCTGCATCGGCTGGTGCGGGTGAAACAATTGACTGGTACAGCGCTGCTTCG
>CAZKPH010000339.1:0-2915 GCA_964554605.1 uncultured Ferruginibacter sp. | reverse complement strand
ATTTTACGCAGGTAATAAAACATATCGGGGAAAAACTCCAGTTTATCAAAAGAATCTATCTGGTATGTTGGCGGCGCTTCTTTGATAAGCGTGCCATCCCTGTCTATAAATAGTACCCGCCGGGGCAATGCAGGCAATTCGCCGGTACTTTTACCCTGATCTGTTATTGTATTGAAGATATTACTCATACTGCCTTAAAGTTTGAATAAGTGTTTTATTTTCCTGTGGCGTACCCACTGTTATCCGGAGACAATTGCCACATAATACTTCTTTGCTCCGGTTACGTACGATAATAGCTGCTTCAGATAAGTATTTATAGAGTTTATCCGCATCTGCCACTTTTACCAGTATAAAATTAGCATCGCTTGGGTAGGCTCTCTCAACAAAAGTGAATTGCGCTATTTCTATAACCAGTTTTTCCCTCTCCGTTACAACTTCTTTTATCCATCCGTTTACAACGTTAATATTCTGCAATGCTTCAAGCGCTATCTGTTGTGAAGCCTCATTTATATTATACGGGGGCTTTACTCTATTGAACCATTGTATTATGTTGGCGGAAGCAAAACAGAGGCCCAGCCGTAAAGCAGCCAGCCCCCATGCTTTTGAGAGAGTCTGCATCACGATCAGGTTGGGATATTCTCTCAATTCACTTATAAAACTTTTCTGCCTGGAATAATTAATATAAGCTTCATCAATAATTATTATACCCGGAAAATTATTCAAGAGCCATTCTATATCTTCCCTATTGATATTGTTGCCAGTCGGGTTATTGGGCGAACAGACGAATAGTAATTTTGTATTGCTATCAACTGCATCCATTATACCCTCAATATCCAGCTGAAACAGGCCGGTAAGGGCAACTTTCCTTATTTCCACATCATTGATCTGCGCACTAACCTGGTACATTCCATAAGTAGGCGGGCAAATAATTACATTGTCTTTACCGGGGTTACAAAATATACGATATGCCAGATCGATCACTTCATCGCTTCCATTCCCGATCATTATATTTTCCGGAGGCACTCCCTTAATAGCTGATAATTGTTTCTTCAATTGCCACTGAACCGGATCGGGGTAACGGTTGAAATTTTCAGGCAGAGGAGAACCATACGCATTTTCATTTGCATCCAGGAATACAGAAGCTTCACCAGTAAACTCATGTCTCGCTGAAGAATACGGCTTAAGATTTGCAATATTTTCCCGGATTAGCTTTTGTATATCAAAATTGTTCATTTTACGTAATTAAAATTCCTGGTATTTTTTGTTCCCGCATGAAAGTAATAAAATATCACTGCTGTGTCAATGATTCCTTCTCAACTCCATTGCTTTTCTATGTGCTTCAAGGCCTTCAACTGCAGCCATTGCCTCAACAGATTTGCCTATACTGCTAATGCCTTCTTTATCCAATTGTTGAAATGTCACCCGTTTAACAAAACTATCCAGCGAAACACCGCTATAGGCTTTTGCATACCCATTTGTGGGCAATGTATGGTTGGTACCGGAAGCATAATCCCCTGCACTCTCACATGAATAATGCCCGAGAAAAACACTTCCCGCATTTATTACTTTTTCTGCCAGATATCCTGCGTTGTCCGAGGCGATGATCAGGTGCTCGGGCGCATATTCGTTCAAAAGGCTAAAGGCATTGTCAACATTGGCTGAAACAATCATACGGCTGTTTTTCATTGCTTTTTCAGCAATGGCCCTACGCGGCAATCTTACCAATTGGTTTTTTAGCTCAATTAAAACTGTATCAACAATCTGTTTGTTCTCAGCAACCAGTAAAACCTGGCTATCCACACCATGTTCAGCCTGGCTCAGAAGATCTGCAGCAACAAAGGCGGGATTTGCAGTAGTGTCTGCATATACAGCCACTTCGCTGGGCCCGGCAGGCATATCTATTGATAAGCCTTCTTTATTGACCAGTTGCTTGGCACAGGTTACATACTGGTTACCTGGCCCGAATATTTTATATACTTGTGGTATCGTTTCCGTTCCATACGCCATTGCTGCAATCGCCTGCGCCCCACCAGCCTTGTAAATACCTGTAATACCCAACAACCCGGCTACATAAAGGATTGCCGGATGTACTTTCCCCTCCGGGGAAGGAGGCGAACAAACCACAATTTCCCGGCACCCGGCCATTACTGCAGGTATACCTAACATGAGTAAAGTAGAGAAGAGAGGAGCTGTTCCTCCGGGGATATACAATCCCACTTTCTGTACCGGAATGTCCTTTCTCCAGCAAAATACACCCGGGGCGGTTTCTACCTTAACATGGCATTTCCTTTGCTCCTGGTGAAAAGCCTCAATATTGGACTTTGCAACAGCAATTGCTTTCTTCAAATCTTCGTCTATAAGTGAACCTGCTTCTTTTCTTTCCTCATCGCTCACACGCAATTCTGCCAATATTGCACCGTCATATTTTTCCGTGTAAGCAAAAACAGCTCTATCCCCTTTTTCTTTTACCTCTTTAAGGACAGCCATGACGGAGGTTTCCAGCGAAACACTGTCAAAAGCTGGCCGTTTCAGCAAGGATGGCCAACTATTAAATTCAGGTTCAATAAAAATATTTCCCATTGTTCTTGTTTAAGAGATCATTTTTTCAATCGGTACAACAATTATACCTTCAGCATCGCATTGTTTTAACTTTTCAATTACTTCCCAAAAATCATTTTCGTTCACTACACTCTGCACACTGCTCCACCCTACTTCTGCCAATGGAACAATCGTTGGGCTTTTCGTTCCCGGTAATATAGAAGCTATTTGCTTCAACTGGTGGTTGGGTGCATTGAGCATAATATATTTGTTATTCCGTGCCAGCCTGACCGATTGTATCCGCATAAGCAGTTTTTCCAGAATGGCCTTATTTTCCGTACTGATATTCTTATTGGCCACAATAACTGCCTCCGACT
>CAZKPH010000338.1:0-2919 GCA_964554605.1 uncultured Ferruginibacter sp. | reverse complement strand
TATATTTCGGCAGTGGCGATTACAGTACTACCATCGATTACCTCAATAAGATCATCAACTGGAAGGTAGACCTCCGCACCGACCTGCAATGCTACTCCCGCCTGCTGCACCTGATAGCTCATTACGAACTGGGCAATTATGAGATACTAGACCACCTTATCAAATCTGTATACCGCTTCATGGCCAAGATGCAGAACCTCAGCGTAGTAGAAGAAGAAATTTTCCGTTTCCTCAAAGCCTCATTCCACCTTTCTTTGCGGAACCTTACCCCCGAGCTGGAAAAACTGCTGCATAAATTGCAAAAACATCAGGACAATCGCTTCGAAACACGAGCATTCATGTATCTCGATATCATTTCGTGGATAGAAAGTAAACTTGAGAATATTTCCGTACAGGAAATACTCAGAAGAAAATTCAGCAATAAAAGAAATATCAGTTAATTTCCCGTTTCAATATCCGGTATAAATCTCCATCATTCCTTCTCCTTTTGCAAACCGTAATTGTTCACCTAAAACAGATCATCATGGAAAAAATGAGCGGTAACACAAATGCACTAAACTGGTTTGATATACCGGTAACAGATGTAGCCAGAGCCAAAACTTTTTATGAAACCATCTTCGGTATCGAAATGTTCACTGCCAACATGCAAGGCGCTGAAATGGTATTTTTCCCCGACACCTCCGCAAGCGGAAAAGTATCGGGAGCGCTGGTAAAGAGCGAATCCCGCAAGCCATCGCCAGAAGGCGTAACCATTTACCTCAATGCAAACCCCGTGCTGCAGGATGTACTCAACCGGGTGGAAGCTGCCGGGGGAAAAGTGCTGTTGCACCGTACCGTTATCACGGAAGAAATAGGCGTGATGGCATTCTTCCTCGATACGGAGGGCAACCGATTAGGGCTTCACGCAAACAAATAACAGACCAACCCTTCCGATGCAGGTTTACAGGCCGTAGTGCCTGCCTGCATTTTTTTTGGGGCAATGAGCCGCAGCGCATTTCCCAGCTATTGCTGCGGCTATCCGTTGCTACTCCGCCGCAAACCCCGCCCACAAATCCTCAGCGGGGTATCCACTCCTATCCGCCTGCCCCTGTGCATAAGGCCTGTGCCATACAAGGCCTTTGTATGAAATATATTTGCCGACGGGCTGCCGGATGGAAACGAATGCCCCGCTGAAGCATTGTGCATAGCATTGCGGCGGAGCAGTAGTGTACAGCCGGGACTGCTGCCGAATGATGAACAGATGCCCACAGCCCCAAAAAAATATTTAAGTGGAAATAATTTTATTTTGCCAGAACTCTCGGTATGCGCTGCTCCAGCAACATCAGGTCTGCCAATACAAAGGCTGTAACAGCCTCCAGCACTGCCGGCACCCGCAATGCAATACACAGGTCGTGGCGGCCCCGTACGGCAAAATTTTCCATTTTGCCGGTCTCCCAATTGAGAGTAACTTGTTCCTGAGGCGTGCTGGACGTGGGTTTGATAGCAATGCGAAAAACAAGTTCGTTGCCATTTGTATAGCCTCCCACAATTCCTCCGGCATGGTTGGTGGTGGTTTTGCCGCTTATATTCTCAATAGGGTCGTTGTGCGCCTTACCGTACATACGTGCGGCTGCAAAGCCGGTACCAAATTCTATACCCCGCACTGCAGGAATTGAAAATACCGCATGTGCCAGAAGCGACTCTACAGAATCGAAAAAATGTTCGCCCAGGCCGAGTGGCAGCCCTGTTACACGGCACTCTACAATACCACCAACAGAATCTTTGGCATCAATTGCCCGCTGCAGGCCTTGCCCGATATCTGTATCCCCTCCTATCTCAGTTATATGTGCACGGATGACTATTTCTTTTAATAATTTCTTAGCAACAACACCTGCAGCTACCAATGCCACTGTAAGCCTGCCACTGAAATGCCCTCCTCCCCGGTAATCTTCAAAGCCGCCAAATTTATGATGGGCTACCAGGTCGGCATGGCCCGGGCGTGGATGTGTGCGCTGACGGGAATAATCTTCACTCCGGGTATTATTGTTCTCAAAAAGTATGGTAACCGGTGCGCCTGTGGTTGTATTATTGAACAGGCCCGACTTGAAAATGGGCAGGTCTGATTCCTGACGGGGCGTTGCGCCCTTTTGCGTACCCCCTTTGCGGCGTTCGATATCAGTTAAAAAATCATCTACTGTAAGCGGAAGGCCCGCCGGGCAGCCATCGATAGTAAGGCCTACACTTTCGCCATGCGATTCGCCGAAAATAGTAATCCTGAATAAACGTCCGAAACTGTTCATAATTGATCTGCTGTTTTCCCGTATGGGTGTTAAAAAATCGGGTTAATCGAACCCCGCAATATCGGCCCCGGCAGCTCTTATATGTGCAAAGAAATCCGGGTATGATTTATTAATAGCCTGTGCCTCTTCTATTATAGTTTCCCCATCTGCCTTTAGCGCCGCTACAGCACATGCCATTGCTATCCTGTGATCGTGATGCGAATGTACAAAAGCTCCTTTAACTCCTGGACCACCGTAAACCAGCATCTGGTCGCCCTGTAAGTCTATTATAATACCCATCTTTCCAAACTCCTGCTGTAAGGTAAGCCCACGGTCGCTCTCTTTATGTGCCAGCCGGGATACCCCTTCTATAACGGTTGTCCCATCGCAATAGGCTGCCAGCGCTACCAATGGAGGGAACAGATCGGGGCAATCTGTAGCATTAAAATGGAATGCCCGCAAACGCCCGGAAGCTATTTCTATCTCATCCTCTTTTAATAACAGCCTGGCTTCTGCCATCATTAATGCCTGCAAGATAGCTTTATCTGCCTGTGTAGACCGGATATCCAGCCCTTTTATAGACAGGCTGCCAGCAACAGCGCCTGCCACCAATAAAAATGCGGCTCCGCTCCAATCGCCTTCTACCGTATATTGTACAGGA
>CAZKPH010000337.1:0-2924 GCA_964554605.1 uncultured Ferruginibacter sp. | reverse complement strand
CCGCAGTTCTCATCAGCCGTACAACAAAAAAGGCTGCACAAATGTGCAGCCTGGCATTATAACCCATATAATAAGGTGAATTATTTCAGTATTATTTTTTGAACAGACAACTCCTGGCGGTCATTATCAATTAATTTCACATAATATGTACCGGCAGGATATTTCGATTTCAATAAAACAGTACGCGTAGTAGCGCCTGCGTTCAGGCTTATTGACTCAGCCTGAAGAACCGTGCCATGAATATCTGCTACTACCAATTGATGCTGCCCGGACTGTTGTACATTCAACGTAATATTGAAATATCTTCCAGATACAGGATTGGGAAATACTTTCAGCTCGCTTTTGAAGCCTGATGCAGACAGCGTTGAAATATTGCCTTTAGTCAGTTCATCAAATTTTTTCTGGTTAAGCAGGTTGGAGTTAGCCATATCAGATGCATTGAATGGAGCATCATTACTAACAATTTTTACTGCTTTCCAATTTTCGGGGGATACACGGAACAACCCGTCAAATACATTGGCACTACTTACAACCAAATTGCCTTCATCATCAACAACAGCTCCGTTGGTTGTATAACCAGCCGGCAACCCCTCTATCTCGCCTAAGTGAGTAGCAACTCTCGTTCGGACATCAATGGAATAAACATGATGCTGAGCTGCAACAGCCACAAGGTTGCCAAATGCATCTGCAACCATATCTCCGCCCCATCCTGTAAGTTTTTCGTGAATAGATATCCCGTTATTTGCTGAAGCATCTATCAGCGGGCCCAGATCTTCCACCTGTACTTTCTTACCGGTACTGAAACGAATAAGGTGATTCCCGTCATTAGAAAGCGCATATCCGTTCCCGTCAGCTCCAATCACCATTTTAGTTATCTGCTTATCTTCTGTTTGAAATGGCGCACCTTTTTCTTTAGCGATGATATTGCGCTTCACAATCGTAAAAGAAGGCTGTGAAGCAGAGAGGTCGACATAACGCAATTCTGAGTAGTGAAGCGGAATAAAATAAAGGCGATTATGCCGGGTATCCAATGCGCAGGCAGCCACACCCAAAGCTGTCGGATTAGGCAATTCTTTTACATCAGTTTCATTATCCAGCGACCGTAATGTAAATTTGGTTTTATCCGTTTCAAAAACAGTTTTCACGATTTTACCATTACTTACATCCACCTGTTTGATATCCGCCCAGAAAAAATTATTGTTCTGTTTGCCTGTAATAGCATAAGTATTTCCGTCCTGCTGGGCTGCCGCACCCAACGACGATAAAAGCATTGTGGAGATTAGTAAAAGATTGTTTCGCATACGTATTCTTTTTTAAAGTAAATTAATGAAATCCAATGCAATCTCAAAAAAATATTTGTAAAGGAATTGTAAAATCAACCGTGGTATCGGATCAATCCGTCAAGAGGGTTTTTCAGCACAACTCCCAGGTTCAGTTCGTATACATCACATATTTCCTGTAATACGTCTTTAAACCCGTAAGCAATACTTCCTACAAAGTGGATGGGCAATGTCCAGCTTTCACGATACTTGTATAAATGATTGAAGAAAAAGTCGTTAAACCCGTCTTCGATAATATTTTCTATCATATAATGCCCCCTGTTTTCTGCAAGGAACCCAGCAAAATTTGCCAGGTATCTGTTGGGAAGCGGTTTTTTATATACTGCATCCAGTATTTCCATCGGCGAGGTATTGTATTTCGCATTGAACCTGTCCATGAGATCCGGATCGAAAGTATTATACAGGTAATGCTGTACAACCTTTTTGCCCAGGTATGCCCCGCTCCCTTCATCACCGAGGATATATCCAATACCCGGGCTATTCTTAATAATTTTTTTTCCATTGAAATAACAGGAATTTGAACCAGTTCCCAATATACACGCCACACCCTTCCCATGCCCGCATAAAGCCTTAGCAGCTCCAAGAAGGTCGCTTTCAACGCTTATAGCCGCATCTCCGAAAACTTTTTTTAATGCGGCCTTTACAAGCCGGCTGTTTTCTGTACGGGCACAGCCGGTGCCATAATAAAATATTTCTTCAGGTAATTTCCCTTTTAGTTTAGGAAGCAGTTCTTTTTCAAGTATAACCTTTATCTCCCCCACCGACAAAAAATAAGGGCTGATACCCTGGGTCTGAACCAGCTTTTTTTTCTTACCCTCCAACAGGCACCAGATCGTTTTAGTAGAGCCACTATCAGCGATCAGTTTTATTTTTGCCATCTTATGTGCTTTTTTATTACTGGCTGAAATTAACAAAATTCTCTTAATAACATTCGTTTTAATTCGTTTATTTTCGCAGTAATTTAAACTGGTTTATGAATAAAAAAACGCAAGTGTGGCTGCCTCTTCTTTTAAGCCTTTCCATGATAGCCGGAATGTTTTTCGGATATAAAATGAGAGATAATATGCCCGGTAAAGGGTTCTTTTCTACCGACAAAAAAAGGCCATTACAGGAAGTTCTGGATCTGATATCCAATAAATATGTTGATGATGTTGCTATCGGCGACCTCTC
Organism: uncultured Ferruginibacter sp.; assembly: GCA_964554605.1. Lineage (GTDB taxonomy): Bacteria > Bacteroidota > Bacteroidia > Chitinophagales > Chitinophagaceae > Ferruginibacter. Next base: position 414 of record CAZKPH010000337.1, on the reverse strand, counting down.
TGATACGGCTATCAATGCGATGCTGAATAAACTTGACCCCCACTCTTTATTCATCCCCTCTGAGGAATTGCAAACAGTGAATGAAGATATTGCCGGACGCTTCTTCGGTATCGGCATCGAGTTCAACCTGCTGGACGATACTATTAATGTATTGCAGGTGCTTCCTGACGGGCCAAGCCTTAAAGCAGGAGTAATAGTAGGAGACAAATTCATTAAGGTTGGCGATAGTGCCGTTGCCGGAAAAAAAATAACGACCGACAAAGTAAGAAAATTGCTCCGGGGAGAATTAGGCAGTAGTGTTAATGTGACAATTTTGCGTAACGGCCTGCTCAAAACAGTTACCATTACCAGAGACGTAATACCTGTCAGCAGCGTAGATGCAAGCTATATGCTAACAAATAGCATCGGCTATAT
>CAZKPH010000336.1:0-2928 GCA_964554605.1 uncultured Ferruginibacter sp. | reverse complement strand
AATTCTTTCAGGGGTATTATTGTTTATTACCGCATTTTTAATGGCGTTATCCGAAAGAACGATAAAATCAAATTCAGCAATACGGGTATTGAATATAGCGCTGATGAAGTGGGTATCCTCAAATTGGGGATGGAGGCTAGGGACGAAGTCAGAGCCGGAGATGTGGGATATGTTATTACAGGTATTAAGAATGCTAAGGAAGTGAAAGTGGGAGATACTGTTAATTCCTGTGCTGAAAGCATAAAAGGCTTTGAAGATGTAAAGCCTATGGTTTTTGCCGGCATCTTTCCTGTGAATACGGATGAATTTGAGGAATTGAGGGATTGTATGGATAAGCTGCAACTTAATGATGCCTCGTTGACTTTTGAATTAGAAACTTCCCAGGCACTGGGCTTTGGTTTCCGTTGTGGTTTTTTGGGAATGCTTCATATGGAGATCATTCAGGAGAGGCTGGAAAGGGAATTTAATCAAACCGTTATTACTACGGTACCCAATGTGGGCTTCGTAGCTACTACTACTAAAAATGAAGTGGTTAAAGTAAATAATCCTGCCGAAATGCCCGATCCCAGCCGTATAGAAAAGATTGAAGAGCCTTATATCAAGGCACAGATTATCTCAAAACCGGAATATATCGGCAATATTATGAACCTCTGTATCGGTAAGAGGGGGATACTTACACACCAGAGTTATCTTACGCCTACTCGTGTGGAATTGAGTTTTGAAATGCCGCTGACTGAGATTGTATTTGATTTCTACGATAAACTGAAAAGCATGACACGTGGGTATGCCTCATTCGATTATCATCCTATTGGGTACAAAGAAAGCGATATAGTAAAAATGGATATCCTGCTAAACGGGGATAAAGTAGATGCGCTTAGTGCATTGATACACCGGAGCCGCAGCCAGGACTTTGGCCGCAAGCTTTGCGAGAAACTAAAAGAACTATTGCCTCGTCAGCAATTCCAGATAGCCATCCAGGCTGCCATTGGTGCAAAGGTAATAGCCAGGGAGAATATCAGCGCTATGCGCAAAGACGTTACCGCCAAGTGTTATGGCGGGGATATCAGCCGTAAACGGAAATTGCTGGAAAAGCAAAAAGAAGGGAAAAAGAGAATGCGCCAGATTGGCAATGTAGAAGTACCGCAGGAAGCTTTCCTTGCCGTATTGAAATTGGATGATTAATATTTACCACTGTTTAGATAAGGTTACAGTAGTTGCAAGGTATCATTACGCCGTACGTAGTGTACACGTAAGCTTAGTTGGCTGATGGCAATCTATGAATATCTTTTTCTAATTATTGCAGAACCTGAAATATTTGATTTAAAGCCCCCGCCTCACTGAAGCGGGGGCTTTTTTATACCAGGTCAAAACAATACATAACTAACGCCGGGAATGGTGCGGATCTTATTATCAGGGCTTTTTATTCTTATTTCATCAAAAGTTACAATGGAACCCTGTGTACATCGGTTCATCAGGTTTTTAACAGGCCTAAGGCTGCTACTGTTGATCGTTCCCTGTTCAATACCCCGGAAATTTGCTCCGGTGAAATATACTTTCGCACTTACAATAACGAATTGCACTTCATATTCAAAATCTTTCAGTTCCAGCCTGCAATAGTCTTGAAGTTTAAAAGTATTGGCCGACATCTTTTCCTGTTCCCCCGGTTGCAATACAAGCTCCGGACCATGATGATTGGGAATGAGAAGAAGTGGTAATACATTTGTTTGGTTGCTGTTTGCCTGCTGTATTCCCAGGCACAGCGTAACAATAAGGAATAGTTTTTTCATAAGTGATGTTTTTGACAAGCGTGAATGAATACATCGGATACAGTATTGAATATTACAACTAACATGCCAGAGTTTTCTTAGCAATTCGTTAAAAGATTTTTAACTTAGGGTATAATACAGATGTATGAGTAAAGAATCAATAAAAGTAATATTGACCGGCGCAACAGGTATGGTAGGTGAAGGTGTGCTATTTGAATGCCTGGAAAACCCTGCTGTAGAGGAGGTACTTATGGTTAACCGCAGGCATTATGAAATGACACATGGCAAATTGAAAGAACTAATTATTCCCGACTTTAAGGAACTAAACACAGTGAAAATGAGCTTAACAGGGTATGACGCATGTTTTTATTGCGCAGGGATCAGTTCTGTCGGGATGAGTGAGGCTGATTATACAAAGATCACATACGATATTACAATGCATTTTGCTGAGGCTCTGAAGGAATGCAATCCGGAAATAGTATTCAATTTTGTTTCGGGAGGGCATACGGATAGCTCGGAAAAAGGGAAAACCATGTGGGCCAGGGTAAAAGGGAAGACTGAGAATGCATTGCAGCGTTCATTTCCCGGAAGGGAATATAATTTCAGGCCTGCATTAATGAAGTCTGCAAAGGGACAGAAGAATTTCAAGGGTTACAATAAATGGGTTCATGTACTTTTTCCGGTATTTTCCCTGTTTTTTCCTTCCTGTACTATGCAGGAAATAGGAAGGGCAATGATTAATACGGCACTAAAGGGATATAGTAAGACTGTATTGGAGGTGAACGATATAAAAGATTTGGCCCGGGGCTAAAAAGGCAGTAGTAAAATTTGAATGCTTACCATTGTTATTGGTTCTTCACATTTTTCTTCGTTTTTGCAGGAGTATTTTCTTTTTGATCGGGGTTTTCCCCGGCAGGGTCCTGTGTATCGTCTGGCATATTTACATTGCTTAGCTTCTCGTCGTCGATTTTTCCCTTGTCATTAATCACCGGCGCCGGCATAGGTTCTTTGCCTTCGGGTGTTATGTAGTTGAATACTTTATTAATATGTACCCATTTCCCGTTCTTCCATTTAAAGCCTTCATAATCCCCATCTCCGACTAGTGTCCATTTTTTATTAGGTTCGTTGGTTTCCGATACCAGGTGTTCGTAAATAATCATAT
>CAZKPH010000335.1:0-2929 GCA_964554605.1 uncultured Ferruginibacter sp. | reverse complement strand
TAGGGGCCGCTGGTTCGAATCCAGTCATCCCGACAGCAAATCCGCAAAACGATAGAACCCGCTCTTGTGGCGGGTTCTATCGTTCGAATAAATATATGCTGTTATTATAAAACAAGTACATAACAAATACAGGTAAGGCTTTTAATGGTTCGAACTGAATATTTTTTACACTTAATTTGCTGAAAAGGACGACAATTAACTAACTATAGTTATAAAAAAGTAAATTTGTTGAAAATATAAAAGGAGGTACTCATGTATACAGAAGCCAGAAAAATTCATTTGATCGAAGAAGTTTTAAAAGTAACCAATGAGGGTACATTGGTGGCTTTGGAAACTGTGTTAAAAAAATCAGTAGTAAAGAAAGAGAAACGTCCGGTATCTGCACATGATTTTTTAGGTGTTTGGAGTAAAAAGGATGCTGCTTTAATTACAAAAGCCATTGAGCAATCATGTGAACAAATACACGAAGATGACTGGAAATAAGTTTCTATTAGATACTAATATTATTGCTGCCTGGTTAAATGGCGAAGTTACAATCGCAGACAAAATTGATAAAGCGAAAGAAGTGCATATCCCAATTATTGCAGTCGGTGAATTATACTATGGGGCGCAGTATTCTATTCATGTTCAAAAAAACATTAAAGCAATAAAAAAAATAACGAGCCATTAAAATGTGTTGTTGATAGATGAAGAAACAGCTGTAGTATATGGGAGTATTAAAGCGTCATTACGTAAGAAAGGGAAACCTATTCCAGAAAATGATATATGGATAGCATCTATTGCAAAACGTTATCATTTAACAGTAATAACAAAAGATAAGCATTTTAAAGAGATAGAAGGACTTGGTTTAAAAACCTGGTAATTTTTACATTTTATTTAGCGTTCTCAATTTTAGCAATTTCTTCCAAATTTTTATAAAAAGTGTTCGAAAATTGTCTGGTCATCCCGACAGCCAAAGTCTTATGGTAGTTCCGTAAGGCTTTTGTGTTAGCCTGGTACAATAAAGAAAATCAGGGGCTCTCAGCCGCAGGGCATCTCCCGGCAGTAGTCCCGGCTGTACACTACTGCTCCGCCACAAAGCCCGTGCACAAACCCTCAGCGGGGCATCCGTTTCCATCCGGCAGCCCGTCGTTTTCCATACATAATAGGATCATTGCCCTTTTACTAAAATTCTTCCTGCATGTATATGTATTGTAAGAATGGTAGTTATAAATTAGGCTGGTTTATATTTTTTCAACATGTTGCAGGGATTTTTACATTCTAATAATAATGATTTACGAGCAGTTTCCCGGGCTTCATCGGCAATACACACGAGCTTTATCATGTTGTAATATGACGAATATCATATTGCCATATATCAATAGTAAATACCTTCGTGACACCTTTTTTATAAAAAGTAGCACTATTTAAAGCCGGTCTTGTGCTTTCTTTCTGCATGGAATGTTTGTGTTTCTACTGTGCCGGATGTTATTAATTTCCCTGGAGTGCTAAGAATTCTACCAGAGTAATTTTTTGGATTTGATAAAGAAAAAGGATTTTTTTTGTTGAATAGGTAACACGAAATATAAAAAGATAACACTATTGTTCAAATGTCGCACGAAGTAATTATTTTACTGGTTACAACTATATCTGTTGCATTTATTCATACGCTTGCCGGGCCTGACCATTATTTGCCATTTATTGTAATAGCAAAAGCAAAAAAATGGCCTGTGAGAAAAACAGTCTTATTTACAATAGTATGTGGATTAGGGCATGTGGGCAGTTCTGTTATACTGGGGTTAGTAGGGATTTTTTTTGGAATAGCCCTGCATAAAATTGAACTATGGGAAGGCGTCCGCGGCAGTATCATCTCTTATGTTTTTACTGTTTTCGGCCTTCTTTATTTATTATGGGGAGTAAAACGTGCTGTAAAAAATAAGCCGCACCGGCATTCACATTTACATTGCGACGGGGTTATACATGCACATCCCTGCGAACATTCGGAAGAAAATGATATCGGGAGTAGTGGTAAGATAAATTTAGCGCCTTGGGTTTTGTTTACAATTTTCGTCTTTGGCCCCTGCGAACCACTAATACCGATTGTTATGTACCCCGCAGCTCAAAACAAAATTAGCGTACTTATATTGGTTACAAGTGTTTTTATGGTTATTACCATCAGTACAATGATTACTCTTGTATTGCTTGCTTTATTTGGAATAAAGATTTTCCCTTTCTCTTTTTTGGAAAAGTATAATCATGCTGTTGCTGGCGGAGCGCTTTTTTTGTGTGGGTTAGGCATGTTATTCCTGGAATTGTAATTCTGTTATGAAAGTAATTAGTCACTATAAATTAAAAAGTATGAAAAGTATAATAATCCTGCTATTTTCAGGCCTTATGTTTGTCTCAGTTTCTTTTGCACAGCAAAAGGGCGTAAAATCGAAAAGCAAGGTTACGGACACTCTTAATTTAGAGGAAGTTATAGTTACAGGATCAAAAGTCGAAGCATCTAAAAAAACCGTTCCTTTTTCCGTATCTCAGATAACCCGGCAGGAAATTGAAAATAGCGGGCAGATGAATATATTGCCGGTATTAAATATGTATGTGCCTGGTGTTTTTGTAACTGAACGAAATATCCTGGGTTTTGGTGTCTCTACCGGCGGCTCAGGGTCTATCAGTATAAGGGGGATCGCTGGTTCTCCTAATACGAGTGTATTAGTTTTGGTAGACGGTCATCCGCAATACCAGGGTATTTTCGGGCACCCGTTGCCTGATGCATATGTAGCTACCGATGTAGACAAAGTGGAAATTCTTCGTGGCCCTGCATCCGTTTTATATGGAACAAATGCTGTAGGTGGCGTCATAAATCTAATTACAAGGAAGAATGAAAAACCCCTGTTGAATGGTTCGGCCGGTATATCATACGGGTCATATAATACACAAGAATATTATG
>CAZKPH010000334.1:0-2935 GCA_964554605.1 uncultured Ferruginibacter sp. | reverse complement strand
AAAACACGCTGACACTTGCCAGGTTTTATCGTCATGAAAGTTGTGGGCAGTGTTCGCCTTGCAGGGAAGGTACGGGGTGGATGGAAAAAATACTTTATAAAATTGAGAATGGAGAAGGGGCAATAAGCGATATAGACCTTTTATGGGATATTCAAAGTAAGATAGAGGGGAATACGATCTGCCCTTTGGGGGATGCTGCGGCATGGCCTGTAGCTGCTGCTATAAGACATTTCAGAGATGAATTTGAATGGCATGTTAAGAATCCTGAAGAAGCGCAGAAAAGAAATTTTGGACTGGCTCATTATGCAGACCCGATTCAAAGTCCAGCAACTATTTAATTATGAGTGAACAAACATATAAAGTAACCATAGACAATATTACGATAGAAGTGCCGGCAGGTACTACTATACTGGAGGCTGCCAGAAAGATCGGTGGCGAAGTTGCACCTCCTACAATGTGTTATTACAGCAAGCTCAAAGGTAGTGGAGGCAAATGCCGTACTTGCCTTGTTGAAGTAAGCAAAGGGTCTGAAAAAGACCCCAGGCCTATGCCCAAACTTGTGGCGTCCTGCCGCACCACCGTTATGGATGGCATGGAAGTAAAAAACATTACTTCGCAACGAGTATTGGATGCAAGAGCTGGTGTTGTTGAATTTTTATTGATCAATCACCCGCTTGACTGCCCGATATGTGACCAGGCTGGAGAATGCCATTTACAGGACCTCAGTTATGCACATGGCAAAGAGGCTACCAGATATGAATTTGAGAAAAGGACATTCCATAAGGTAGATCTGGTAGATAAGATACAATTGCACATGACACGTTGTATTCTTTGTTACCGCTGTGTTTTTACTGCCGACCAATTGACCGGCGAAAGGGAGCATGGTGTGCTGGACAGAGGAGACCATGCACAAATTGCTACGTTCATTGCAAAGAACCTCAATAATGATTTTATTGGGAATGTAATAGATGTTTGCCCGGTTGGCGCTTTAACCGATAAGACTTTCCGTTTTAAGAACCGTGTCTGGTTTACCAAACCAGTGGATGCACACCGGCATTGTGATAAATGCTGTGGTGAGGTGCAGTTGTGGATGCGTGGCGATGAAGTATTCAGGGTTACTGCACGTAAGGATGAATGGGGCGAAGTGAAAGACAGCACAAAAGGTGAACCCGGCTGGATATGCAATGAATGCCGTTTTGAAAAGAAAGAGGCAAAAGATTGGGAAATAGAAGGGCCATCGGTTGTGAATCGGCATTCTGTGATCTCCCAGGGCCATTATACTCACCTGCAAAAGCCTGGTGAGACAATAAATAGAGTTATGAATGGGAGAGACCCCAGGTTGCTTATGGATATTCATGATGTTAGTGAAGTGAACCGGGACGAAATAAATTTGAGCGAGTTGAAACGTCCGGCACACTCAACAGATTTTAAGAAATAAATTAATTGATAGATAAATGGTACTATTATCTTTTGACTGGGCATTATTGATAGAGAAGCTGATTCTGATAGCTGTGATCATATTTGCGAGCCTGGGTATTGCTTTGTATATGACCTATGGCGAACGTAAGATAGCTGCTGCATTGCAGGACAGACCCGGGCCCAATCGTGCAGGCCCTTTCGGTTTGTTCCAGCCGTTTGCCGACGGGCTGAAGCTGATCATGAAAGAAGAGATTATTCCTGTTAATGCCAATAAAGTACTATTTATACTTGGCCCCGGATTGGCAATGACCGCTGCGCTTATGACTTGTGCCGTAATTCCCTGGGGAGATAGGATCATAGTAATGGGAAGAACGGTTGCATTGCAAATTGCAGATATCAATATTGGTATCCTGTATGTATTTGGCGTGGTTAGTCTGGGTGTATATGGTATCATGATTGGTGGTTGGGCGAGTAATAATAAGTTTTCTTTACTGGCTGCCCTCAGAGGTGCATCGCAGGCTATCAGTTATGAACTGGCAATGGGGCTAAGCCTGATTGCTTTACTGATGATGACGGGTACTTTGCAACTGAGTGAAATAGTGAGGCAGCAGCAGGCGCCGGGCCATATGTGGAATATTGTTTACCAGCCTTTTGGCTTTTTGATATTCCTGGTTTGTTCTTTTGCGGAATGCAACCGTACTCCGTTCGACCTTCCGGAAGCGGAGAATGAATTGAATATGGGCTTTCACCAGGAGTATTCATCAATGAAACTTGGTTTTTATTTATTTGCCGAATATATAAACATGTTCATCAGCAGTACCATCATGGCTACTTTGTTTTTTGGCGGTTATGATGTGCCTTTTTTGGATGAATCCACGCTGTCGCCGAATATAGCTGCGCTGGTTGGGATTGTAGCTTTGTTGGTGAAAGTATGTTGCTTTATATTTTTCTTTATGTGGGTAAGATGGACCATTCCCCGTTTCCGCTACGATCAGTTGATGGGGCTGGGATGGAAAAAACTGATACCGTTGGCATTAGCTAATATGCTGGTTACCGGTGCGGTTATCTTGTGGATGCATCATTGATGGCTCAGTAAAGAAACGGATGTACAAGTGTGCGACGCAACGATGATGAATGATGTACAACTGCCGGGGACATAAAAATATTATAACAAAGATTTTGACCGATAAAAAATATGCAGGCATTAACTAATAGAGCAAAAACAGTAGACCGCAAGCCGATGACTTTTTTGGAAAGCATTTACCTGTGGAATATTGCTAAAGGTATGTTGGTTACCTTTAAGCACCTGTTTACTAAAAACCCTACTGTACAGTTTCCGGAGAAGACGAGGCCTTTCAGCCCTGTGTTTCGGGGGCTGCATGTGTTGAACCGTGATGAGGATGGCAGGGAAAATTGTACGGCTTGTGGTTTGTGTGCCGTTGCCTGTCCGGCAGAGGCTATTACAATGGAGGCTGCGGAACGGTTGCCTGGCGAAGAAAATTTGTACCGTGAGGAA
>CAZKPH010000333.1:0-2939 GCA_964554605.1 uncultured Ferruginibacter sp. | reverse complement strand
CTCAGTTTGGTTGTTGACAGTTTTTATACGGAATTATATTACAACGGGGTTTATAAGCAAACTCTTTCCCCTACCAGTAATGTACAACTCAATGCCGTAGGGTTAGGTCTTTTATTTACAGGATATGGACCCGGAAGCTATACGCTGAAAACCTACGCAAAATGTGCAGGTCTTATTAAAACGGATTCTGTAATATTCGGAAACCGGCCGGCATCACCGACGGGGACTAATACAAACATAAGCGCAACCCTTTCTACTCCTGCCAGATACTGTAGTACGTTCGACCTAAGCTGGACCTCAAATGGTAATAATACTCTTTCTGGGATACTAGCTTTAGGTGCCATCAAAGATGTTATGAACCCTAATGCGAAAATGAAAGTTTTAAGCGGTCCTTCTCATGTCGGAGATTCAACTTATACGGTATTTTCAGGAGGCGTATGGACAGCATTGTTATTCGGACTTTCTTATTCTTCGTCAGCATACCAGATTGAAATATCGGATACCTGTGGCATGCGAGACACTATTTACTATACTCAGAATGCGCCGGTATTTACCAAAACACCTACTGCAACTTTTGCTTGCGATAACTATTCAAATAGTTATAGCTATATCACCCCCTATGGAGCATTAATGGGCCCTGCCGGAATGCCTAAAATTTATCCAATGAAAATGACTTTCCTATCCGGGTCCGGTATCGATTATACTACTTATCCCTTTACGGTTATAGATTCTGCAGGTTTACTGTTCAACTTAACGCCCCGAATTCCGGTGAGGTACCCCGGAACAACGCTTACCGTGGCGTACGAGAATGGCTGCGGCCAGAAGGACACGACCGTATGGAGCGCTTCGTGTGCGGTGCCAACGAAAAGCACTGTTAGCTATACGAAGACTGCCTTATGTGGGAATAAAGGAAACATAACCTTTTCCCAGACGGTACCGGGTTCTACTACAGGTATCAATGTTTGGCCTGTTCAATGGCCGACTGGAGCAACAGGTTTAGTCTATCCTAATGCAGCATTATCAAACACATCTTCATCGAACAGCTTTCTGAATATCAATTCGGGTACCTACAGGGTAAGAGGTATGATCAACGGAGGTTACCGTTGGAATTCTCCTTTGGGTATTTCTAAGACGGTAGATGATCAGTTTTATATAAGTGGCTTTGTTCCGCGGCTGGCAGCAGAAACCGGTTATTATGGATATCCGATTACAGGATCTATTAATGCAACCTCGTTCCAGACGACCTATCGTTCCAGTGTTACCTGGAGCAGCGCTATCGATACGGCAAAGTTGCGTGCCTGGGATACCACGATGACTATCATTATCGACAGCACTAACTTAAAAGTCACCGCTAGCGAAGCCTACTTGTGTAAAGATGGCAGTGCTTCGGGGCAGATAATGGCACATGCTTTAAATAATATTCCCGGGGCTACTTTTCAGTATTCTACAAGCACTTCAAGTGTATCAGGCCCTTGGAGCAGCCCGCAAACAGATAGTTTGCTGGTAATACCCGGTATTACTGGCTCAGTACCTGTATGGATAAAGGTAACGGATAATTGTGGCAGTACTTCTATTGTAAATAGCACAGTGGGCTTTCTTACCAGTACCAGTATGGGGTCATGTAGTTCCGGTACAATAACGTTGAACCCAAGCCCGTATTCTTCCAGTTTCCTGTATTCATTAAAGTCGCCGTCGGGGGTAGTTACCACTTATAATTATGGTACACCTATTACAATAGACCTTTCCACACCTGCCAATGCCGGTACATATACATTGTATTACCGGCTGGCTAGTGCAGGCGCTACAGGTTGTGTGGTAGATAGTGCGGTAATGTCGCTTAGCTCTCCCTGTGGGTATACCTTGCTGCCATTGCATCTCACAGATTTTTCAGGTAGTATATATAACAATATTGCGAATATACGGTGGACGGCAACAGGCGAATCTGGTAGTGAGAATTATGTATTGGAAAGGTCAGCCAACGGTACACAGTGGTCTTACGTAGCAGCGATAGCACCATCGGGCAGCAATGGCACTACAAGTGTTTACAGTTATACAGATATCAATATAGGCAATGATGCCGTAGTATATTACAGGCTGAAAATGGTAAGCAGGAGTGGCACAGTAAGTTACTCAAAGATACTGGCCATTCGTACAAAACAGTCAGGTCAGGTACGGATTTATCCCAATCCGTCACCTATTGCGCAAACCATGCTCAATATAAATATAGCAGCTACGGTAGCCGGCAAGGCAACCCTGCGCATTATCAATACATCGGGACAATTGATAGCAGAAAAGCAATTGCAACTGTCAGAAGGAAATAATACGGCAAGTGTAGATATAAAAGATATCCGGCCAGGAGCGTATTACATACAGTTCCGTGATGAGAAGGATAATACCATCGGCCGTTTGGAGAAATGGATAAAAGAATAAATCCTATAAAGAGCTAGCAAAAAGTGAAAAGAGAGTTGCCCCGGCAGCTCTCTTTTTTTATGTTTCAATATAAGTACCTGTCTGACTTTAAACTGTCCTTTTTTAAGGATACTTACAAACCCGGAAATAGTCTAAACATTGCTCGGATACAACTATAGACCAGAAAATAGAACCGGGATTAATATTCATATTAAGCAGAAAATTTCTCCGTTTTTACAAAAAATTGTATTTCTCTGCTTCACATTAGGTGATTAACTTGTATTAATGGACAATGGAGAAACTGAATGTATTTTTATTTTTTTTGCTAAGTTTTTTTGGAGGATGTCATTGAACGCAATCTTAAAGCGGCACTTCGCTTAATAAGTAAGTAACAACCGGTCAGACACATTTTCATCTTCCAGGGTTTGGCCTTCAAGTTGAAAACGCCTTAGCATTGAACGACCACAATCAACAAAAATTTCATTTTCAAAAAGCCCAACTAATTAAAAAGATATGGGAAGGAAGAGATT
>CAZKPH010000332.1:0-2940 GCA_964554605.1 uncultured Ferruginibacter sp. | reverse complement strand
GTAAGGATAGAAAAAATTGCCTTTGCACGGCAATGTTGTATGATCCTGCCGATCATTATGAACCCGAAGAGACCAAAGAGGATTTTAAGAAGAAGTCCCGCCTGTACGAAAGACTGATGAGTATTAAACAAAATAGCTTTTTAAAATTGCTATTACGTTCAGACAAAGATAACAAAGTTGAAATTGCATCAGTAAAAAGTAAAGTTGGATTGAGGGCTATACTCGGATATTTTTTTAATTTCTAATCATTCAAATATAACAACATGGCCAGAAAAGTTGTTTTAGGGTTCAGCGGGGGGCTGGATACCACTTATTGTGTTAAGTACCTAACAGAGGAAAAAGGATATGAGGTACATTCCGTGATCGTAAATACAGGAGGTTTTACTGATGCCGAATTGAAACAAATAGAGGAACATGCCTATCGCCTGGGTGTAAAATCCCATACGGCTGTTAATGCTGTAAAAAGTTATTACGACAGGATCATTAAATACCTGGTTTTCGGGAATTGCCTTAAGAATAATACCTATCCTTTAAGTGTAAGTGCAGAAAGGCTTAGCCAGGCTTTGCATATAGCCGAGCATGTAAAGAAGACTGGGACTGATGCAGTTGTACATGGCAGTACCGGGGCAGGAAATGACCAGGTAAGGTTTGATATGATCTTTCATATTATGATACCGAATGTTGAAATCATTACACCCATAAGGGACATGAAGCTAAGCCGTGAAGATGAGATTATGTACCTTAAGAGCAAGGGCGTTGTTATGAATTTTGAAAAATCGCTTTATTCGATAAATAAGGGGTTGTGGGGAACCAGTGTGGGAGGTAAAGAAACCCTAAGCAGCAAAGGTATGTTGCCAGAAGATGCCTGGCCCACGAAAGTAAGCAAGTCGGGGAATGAGGAAGTAAAGCTTAGCTTTAAGAAAGGAACGCTTACTGCTATCAATGATACCGTATTTGATCATCCTGTTGATGCCATAAATCATCTGCAGTCCATTGCCGGTCCTTATGGCGTTGGAAGGGATATTCATGTAGGGGATACGATCATAGGGATAAAAGGGCGTGTAGGTTTTGAGGCAGCAGCGCCAATGGTAATTATCAAATCGCACCATGCACTTGAAAAACATGTGCTAACAAAATGGCAGTTGAACTGGAAAGACCAACTGGCACTATTCTATGGCAACTGGTTACATGAAGGACAGATACTCGATCCTGTTATGAGAGATATCGAGGCCTTCCTGGAAAATAGCCAGGAGCAGGTAACAGGAGATGTATTTGTCCAGTTAGCTCCTTATCATTTCCACGTTACTGGAATAGAATCCGCTAATGACCTTATGAGTGCCAAGTTTGGCAAATACGGTGAAATGAACACAGGCTTTACCGGTGAAGATGTGAGGGGCTTTAGTAAGATTTTCGGTAATCAGGTAGGTATTTATACAAAAGTAAAAGAAGCAAATCATGGGAAAGATTAAAGCTGGTATTATCGGAGCTGCCGGGTATACAGGAGGCGAATTGATACGCTTGCTGATGTATCATCCGGCAGTAGAAATTGCTTTTGCCCAGAGCGGAAGTAATGCTGGAAGGAAGATAGCTTCCGTTCATGCCGATTTGATTGGTGATACGGAACTTGTATTCTCTTCCGGTTATCATTTTGATGTAGATGTGCTTTTTTTCTGTGCAGGGCATGGAGAAGCGGGTAAATTTGTTGCAGCGAATACGATACCAGAGACTGTAAAACTTATCGATATTGGCAATGATTTCAGGTTGAATAAAGATGCGATTATTAATGGGAGGCATTTTATATACGGGCTGCCCGAATTACAACGGGATAAGATTTGCCAGTCTGTGGCTGTAGCTAACCCCGGATGTTTTGCTACGGCAATACAATTGGGATTATTGCCCCTGGCAAAAGCAGGAGTATTGCCTGCGCACATACATACTACAGGTATTACGGGAAGCACAGGTGCTGGGCAATCCTTATCTGCAACTTCTCATTTCAGCTGGCGGGTGAATAATATATCGGCGTATAAAACGCTGACACATCAACACAATGCAGAGATACAGCAGTCGCTGCGGCAATTGCAACCCGGGTTTGCAGAGGGGGGGGTACATTTCGTGCCATGGAGAGGAGATTTTTCGAGAGGCATTTTTATCAGTACGATGGTGGAATGCGTTATTCCTCCTGATGAACTTACTGAAATGTATACAGCTTACTATAAAGATCATCCGTTTACCCATATAGTGGCAGGGACACTTAACCTGAAACAGGTAGTGAATACCAATAAATGCCTGGTACAACTGGAAAAAAATGATAACATGCTGGTAGTACATTCCGTGATCGATAATTTAATTAAGGGTGCCAGTGGCCAGGCAGTACAAAACATGAACCTGATGTTTGATTTGCCAGAAACGACAGGGTTATTATTGAAGCCTGCGGCATTTTAAAGCATTACATATTTTAAAGACCAACCAATGAAATTATTTGATGTATATCCGCTCAATGATATCACCATTGTAAAAGCAAGAGGCTCTTATGTATGGGATGATAAGGGAGATACTTACCTGGATTTTTATGGCGGCCATGCCGTTATTTCTATCGGCCATGCACATAACTACTATATACAGCGGATAGAAGACCAGTTGCACAAACTGGGATTTTATTCCAACTCAATAAAGATACCCCTTCAGGCCGAACTGGCTGCCAAGCTGGGCCGTGTTTCGGGCCGGGAAGATTACCAGTTGTTTTTATGTAATAGCGGCGCTGAGGCTAATGAGAATGCGTTGAAATTAGCTTCATTTTATACCGGAAGGAAGAAAGTGGTAGCTTTTACGAAAGCTTTTCATGGGCGTACTTCACTGGCGGTGGCAGTGACAGATAACCCGGCTATAGTAGCTCCGGTCAATCAAACGGATAATGTAGTGTTCCTGCCATTCAATGATACA
>CAZKPH010000331.1:0-2941 GCA_964554605.1 uncultured Ferruginibacter sp. | reverse complement strand
CACAGCCTTTATTTGTTCTATTGGCAAAACGAATTTGCCCATCTGTGCATTTTTGATATTAACATCTCTTTTTCCGGATGTTACAATTACTTCTGCCAACGTGCCCTTAATATTCAGGTCAAAATTTAACTTTTTATCCGCTGTAAGGTCAATTTCCGTAAGTAGTGGCTGATAGCCCACGTATGAACAGGATATTTTGTAAACCCCTTCTGTAAGTGTTAATGAATAGAACCCATACGAATTGGTACTAACACCTTTAGACATTCCCTCTACGGAAACTGTAGCTCCGATAAGCGTCTCTCCATTACGGATATCTTTTACATATCCGCTGATTGTGAATTTTCTTTGAGAGAAACAAATAATGGGGATGATAAAAAAAACCAGAAAAAAAACTTTCCTTCTGTTCATAAAGATTTTCAAATATCCTGTAACAATACTAGTTATTTAATACTATCCTTGATCTCCCCGCAATGAAGCATTTTGTCATTATTTACAGGATGGTTCCTCCCCTGGTAAGGATTTAGAATTTCAGCGGAATTACTCAGCCAGTTGCCTTCCTTATCTTCACCAAAGGCCATAGGGCAGTTTTGCCAGTAAAGTACCTTCCCTTCATAATGAATGGTTTTCAGGAAAGGATAAAGATTTTCACTTACCATCCTGAAATCCTGCCGCATTTCCGTAATATCCGATTGCGTCAACAGGCTTTGTGCATTTACTTTGATATCATTTATTTGCATATCCGCTGCTGCAAAAATGCCACTTGTGTCTTTTTTCAACTCTTCGAGTGGAAAAGAATCCAACACTGCGATCATTTGTTTACAGGCATCCTTTGCATGCAAGGTATCTGCATCTACAAAAGCATCTTTCATCCTGAGATAATTAGCTATCATTACATCCACTTTCTGATTAAAAACTGCAGAATGTATCCCGGCATGTAAAGCCTCTTGTTTAGGAGGTTCTGGTTTGCTGTTATTATTACTGCTGCATTTTACCCATATAAAAACTACCGCTAAAAGCAGCATGATGGCAACATATATATATTTTCTTTTCATGGTTAGTGTTTATATACAAAGCTACATTATAACAGTAAAATCGGGTAATAGTTTAACATTTACGTTACATTTGCGCCGAATTTAGGTAAGATATTTTCAACTATGCTTTTAGGACTCCAGAATGTTACATTTGAATTTGGCGCAAGGACAATTGTGGAAGACGCAACCTGGCACATACAGCCAAATGAAAGAATCGGCCTTATCGGTTATAATGGCACCGGAAAATCTACTTTACTCAAGATTCTTACCCGGCAATACCTGCCATCAAAAGGTTCTGTTGAGCAAAGCAGGGAAACTACTATCGGCTATCTTCATCAGGATCTTCTCAGCTTTGATACTAACGATTCGATTTTCCAGGTAGCAATGGGTGCGTTTGAAAGAGTATTACAACTTGAAAAAGAAATTGAGGTAATAGGAGAAAAACTGGAAAAAAGTGGTGATGAAGCACTAGCACATCTGTACGCTGAAAAACTGCATGAAATGGAAGTGTTGGACGGATACAATATCCATCACAAAACAGAAGAGATTTTGCAAGGATTAGGTTTCCCTAATGAAAGCCTCCAAAGACCATATAAAGAATTCAGCGGAGGATGGAGGATGCGGGTGCTACTTGCCAAAATGATCCTGATGAAGCCGGATGTACTCCTTCTTGATGAACCTACCAACCATCTGGATCTGCCGAGTATTGAATGGCTTGAAAAATACCTGCAGCATTATCAGGGAGCCGTGGTTATTGTATCACATGACAGATATTTTCTGGACAGAATGGTGACAAAGATAGTGGAACTGTATCAGCAAAAATTGCATATCTATAACGGCAATTATTCCTTTTACGATACCGAAAAAGCGCTCAGGATTGACCTTCAGCAAAAAGCTTATGAGAACCAGCAAGATTATATACGCCAACAGGAAAGAGTTGTGGAAAGATTCAGGGCAAAAGCTACAAAAGCTGCAATGGCGCAAAGCATCATTAAGAAACTGGAGAAATTGGAAAGGATAGAGAATGCAGAATTAGAACGGCCTGATATACGAATCAACTTTTCAATAGACAAAGCCCCGGGTAGGACTATCTGTACGCTTAAGAATATTTCTAAAAGTTTCGGCGAACTGAAAATTGTGGAAGATACGGGAGCTGAAATTGACAGGGGAGATAAAATCGCTCTCATCGGTGCAAATGGCAAGGGAAAATCTACACTTCTCAGGATGATTGCTGATACTGAGCCCTTTACCGGGGAAAGGCTCTGGGGGCATAATGTGAACGAATCTTTCTATGCACAGCATCAGTTGGAAGCACTGGATATTAACAATACCGTACTGAGTGAAATGCAAACCTGCAGAAGCGGGAAAACAGAATTGGAACTTAGGACACTTCTAGGTTGTTTCCTTTTTAGCGGCGATGATGTTGATAAAAAAATAAAGGTATTAAGCGGCGGCGAAAAAGCAAGAGTGGCCCTGGCAAAGACTATTGTAAGTAAAGCTAATTTTCTTATGTTAGATGAGCCTACCAACCATTTGGATATGCATTCTGTAGAATTGCTCATTGAAGCTCTCAATAAATATGAAGGCACTATTGTCCTTGTTAGCCACGACAGGTATTTCATCAGCCGGATCGCCAATAAAATCTGGGAGATTGACAATCTAAAGATCAGGGAATTTAAAGGTTCTTACGGTGAATGGGAAGAATGGAAGAATAGAAAAGAAATCAGGGAGGCCAGCCAACCGCCATCTGCAGAGGCGAAAACCATACTAGAAAAAAAGGAAGAAAAGAAACCGGAAAAAGTTGACAATTCACAAAATACGCATACAAAAATAGCCATTGATAAGGAAGCTCGAAAAGAATATCAAAGATATAAGAATAAATTTGCACAAATAGAAGAGAAACTTTCATT
>CAZKPH010000330.1:0-2943 GCA_964554605.1 uncultured Ferruginibacter sp. | reverse complement strand
ACTAGAGGAATTTGAAAATCATTCGGATGAAAAACGTAGGCGCAGTATAACCATGCGAAGTATTATGCATTATGGAATGGGTGTTTTGTGGTGTTTAATGGGCTTATTCCTGTTATTTCCGGAGAAGTTCAGCAATAAGTTCTCTCAGTTTGATGATCCTTTAATCAAGTCGTTTGCCGGTATCTGTATCTTATATGGGTTATTTAGGATATATCGTGGGTATAAAAAGAACTATTATAACGAAGAATGAAGCTTTTTTATAAAATATTAACCGGGTTTTGCAAAAGTTGTATTGTTTCTTCCTTTTTAATTTTGAACAGTTGCAACAGTGTACATGTAAGGACAGATATAGACAGGACGGATTCCGGTATTATACGGATAAGCGCTGATGAAAGTTTCAGGCCAGTAATAGATAGCCAGATAGAAGTTTTCGAGGCATTATACCCAAAAGCAAAAATCATTGCGACGTATAAACCTGAAGCAGACTGTATCAGAGACCTGGTACATGATACGGCCACGCGGTTGGTAATTATCACCCGCGGGCTTACAGATGCTGAAGAGAAGTACTTCAAAGATTCGATTCATTATGTTCCATCTTACGACAAAGTAGCCAACGATGCAATTGCTGTTATTGTTAGTAATAAGTCAAAAGACTCTCTGATAACGCTGGCCAAGTTAAGAGCTTTATTGGAAGGGTCAAGCTCCGATAAAGAAAAAGTGATCTTCGACGGTTTGAATGCTACCAGTACTGTACGTTTTGCCGTAGATTCGTTATTGAAAGGAAAACCTTTGAACCAGGACAAAGTAATGGCTGTAAAAGGGAGCCTTGCGGTAATAGATTACGTGTCTACCCACGATGATGTCATAGGCCTTGTTGGCGTGAACTGGATTGGGAATAAAGACGATGACCAACAACTTAGTTTCCTGAAAAAGGTTAAAATTGCTTCCGTGGAATGTGAAACATGTGGTAACAATATATTTGTAAAACCCTACCAGGCAAATATTATGTATAAAAGATACCCTCTGGTACGTGGTTTGTACTATATTTTAAGAGAAAATTATGACGGGTTAGGTAGTGGGTTTACCAATTTTATGAGTCTTGAAAAAGGGCAACTCATATTTAAGAGGGCATATCTTGGCCCCGCAAAGATGGATTTTACACTTAGGGAAGCATCATTGCGGTAATTTTGGAAAAGTAAAACAATAATAAAAATGAAAAAAAGAAAAATTGGTTTGACAATGCTGGTAACTCTTCTTTTGAGTTCTTCAGTATTTGCCCAAAGCATAGAGGATGGGAAGAAATTTTTTATTTATGAAAGGTTCAAAAGTGCGAAAGAAGTTTTTTCTAAGTTGATTGCAGCCAATGCAGCGGATCTGGATGCCGTTTACTGGCTGGGTATTACTGAGGTAGAAATGGAAAATGTGCCTGCCGCAAAATCCTTATTTCAGAAATCGCTTATGGCTGACCCCAACAGCCCACTTCTGATAGCAGCAATGGGCTATGTAGAATTGATTGAAGGAAAAAATCAGGATGCCCGTCAGCGTTTTGAAACGGCCATCAGCCTTACAAAAGGGAAAAGTATTCCAGTATTGAATGCTATTGGATATGCCAATGTAGCCTCTAAGAACGGAGATGCTGATTATGCAATAGATAAATTAAAGCAGGCTACTTCTCTAAAAGGGATGAAAGACCCGGATGTATATATCAACCTGGGCGATGCATTTAGGAAAAAATGGGATGGTGGCGCTGCCCAGTCTGCTTATGAAAATGCTATTACTTTGAATAAGAATTATGCAAGAGCTTATTTTAAAATAGGCAAGATATATCAGACACAGGGTCCTTCTCAGGAAGAGATTTTTATGAAATACTACAATGAAACAATGCAAAAAGACCCGGCATTTGCCCCGGTTTACTTCCAATTATATACATACTATTACAAAAGGGATGTAAATAAGTCCAAGATATACCTGGATAAATTCATACAGTATGCGGATGATGACCCGATCAACTGTTATTATCAAGCCTCTTTGCTATATGCTTCCGGGGATTTTGTGCCGAGTATTAAAGCTGCCGATGATTGTATTGTTAAGAATGGCGAAAATGCGTACCCTAACCTCTTTGGTTTGAAGGCCTTTGCCTACGATAAACTGGGTGATTCCCTGAATGCAAAAAAATTCTTTGAACAATATTTCAGTAAACAGGTACCCGAAAAACTTGGGCCGACAGATTATTCTACTTATGCAAAAAACCTTTTCAAATTTCCCGGGAATGAACAATTGGCTTCCAGTTATGTTGACAAGGCGGTAGAATTGGATACAACCGAATACGGAAAGATCACACTGCTCAAAACTGTAGCTGCAGGATTCGAAACCCAGAAGAAATTTGTAGAAGCTGCAGACTGGTATAAAAAGATTCTTTCCGTAAAAATGAATCCCAATAATATCGATATTTATAATGCCGGTGGTAATTATGCAAAGGGAGGCGATATTAAGAACTCGATAGATATGTTTGACCTCTATATTCAGAAATACCCTGCTGAATCATTTGGATATTATATGAATGCAAAAAATTATATAAAACTGGATTCAACAGATGCCAGTGGGAAAGGGCTTGCCAATTACTTAAAGATAGTGGAAATGTCGGATTCTCTCAAAGGGAAACCCGGTGAGACCGACAGGCTGAAAAATTCCCTTCGTTACCTGATCGAGTATTATGCTAATGTTAAAAAGGATAAGAACAGTGCCCTGTTGTATTGTGATAAAGGCATAGAAATTGATCCTTCCGATACGGAATTTGCAACTATTAAGGAACAAATATCCAAAATGAGCATTAAACCAACGCCTGCGGCTCCAGCCAATAAACAGGCACCAGGGAACAAGAAACCTGTTCAAAAAAAAAATTAAACACTAAAAAATAATAATAAGAACCCCGTTAGTAATACA
>CAZKPH010000329.1:0-2946 GCA_964554605.1 uncultured Ferruginibacter sp. | reverse complement strand
TCTCATTTTCAATGATAATAAAGGAATATTTATCTGTGGGAAGCCATGATATCTCACTTGGAGCTGCTCTTTTCATTTTATTGCAATAAGCAATGGCAGCTTCTGCATCGGCAAAAGAAGCGAATATCAACAAAACATTATCCTTATCCAAAACTTCCTTTGAAATAGTAATAGATTGTTCTCTGTAATTTTCGCTATTAAAGCGGGATAAGGCATTTTGGGCTTCGTTGATATAAGTTGGGTCGATTTTGTTAAGTACCATCAGTACCAATTGCGGCGAAGTTACATTAAAAGTGAAATTGCCGTCGGTTTTGGAAGGGTTCGTTATAGCGGCAGGAGTAACTAGTTTTTGTCCGGCACTACTTGCAACTGAAGAAGAATCCTTCTGTGGTTGGGTTGAAAGAGGAGCCTGAACCGGCTTACCGGAGAGGGTAAGGGGCACCGCATTGTTGGCAGTATCTCTTGTTACCTGTAGCTCAGTCAGGTATTTCTCTATTTCAGTTCTTCTGCCCAGGACATCGATCATTGTAAGCGCTTTAGGTTTTAGCGGGGACCTGGGGTATAGATCCGAAAGGTTTTTCAAAATAGCCTTTGCAATACTGTCTTCTCTTTGTTTGATATGGTATACTGCTTCTATATACAGCAATTGCGGACTCCAATAATTTTTTCCAAATAAACTATCAGCTTTCTTCTTTTCCGAAAGAGCATCAGCAAAATTGCCTTCGAGAAAGAGATTATAAATATGTTGATACCTATTGGTCGCCTCCTCATTTTTTTCCATTGGTAAGGCAGCAGTTGGGTTTGTTAAAAGCTGTGCAGAATGAGAACTGGCAAATTTATCCGTCAACAGGTTTTTATAATAAGCAGCTTGTTGTTGTTCGCCCAGTTTTGTGTAACAGTAATACAATCCCAGGTAGATTTCCCCATTGTATAACGAATCGGGGAAGCGCTGCAATGATTCTTTGTAGGAAGTAATTGCAATCGGATAATCTTCCAGGCTATTCTGGTATAATTTGGCGAGATCAAATAGCGCTACAGCAAGTTTACCGTTACTTGCCTGCATTTTTTCGGGAGTTAACGGTATGTTGGCCATAAGTCCGTCATAACTGAAATCTTCCTGCGCAGGTGTAGCGGATACAGCAGTAGTAGTTTTTTTTGATGTATTATCTGCAGGAGTGATATCATCCGGGGAAAGCCCATCCGGATTGATTACCGAAATATCTTGCAGGTTGGAAATTCCATCGATTGCAGATTTTCTTCTCCAATTGTCCACATTGCTTCTTGTACCCCATCTGGCTTTAAATTCATTAAGCCCTTTAGCTTTCATCGATGTATTGTAGAAATACCATTCGCCTTTACTGTCGCTATTAGTAAAAAGGTCAACCGGTTTGGCATTAGGGTTATCAAATCCTATGATGACGCCGCCATTATTATCTTCTTCTTTCAGCCCATGTTGTTTGCGGAGTTTTCGGGAAAGTTTTTTGAGGAAAAGATCCCTGTCTCCGGGAGGCATTGATGCAATCTTTTGCAGGCTATCTTCCCGGTCTATTATATTGATTTTTTCAACAATGTCCGATAATGCATTCCTCCTTGCTTTTATCTGGTCTGCCAATTCTGTGAGGGAAGTATCGCTGGTTTGCAAGCTGTCATAACTGGCAAATGCTTGTTTGAATTTTTTCTGGTTGAAGGCAAGGTCGGCAAGCCGGAGAAAAGCTTTATTGTGGTAAGTGGTATTGGATTCATTATAATGCAGGCTCTTATTATAGTTAGCTACTGCATTTACAGTATCTGCTTTTTGCAGATACAATTCCCCGGCAGAAAAGTAGATAATATCCCTGTAAGCTTCAAATTTATCTCTCTTTGCCATATGTAAAAGATTATCAATTCCTTTATCAAGGTCTTTAACATCATTGCTCTTTAGCATTTTGGCTTTATTAAGATTGGCATAGATATCCATCAGGAGGTTAGTCGTATGCATAGCAGCTTTGTCGTAATAAACACCTGCTTTATCATATTGCTGATTGATTTCGTACATCTGTGCCAATAAAAACTCAGATCTGGATTTATCTTGTTTACTATCGGAAGCGCTCAGGCCTTTTTCAAGATAGGCAGAAGCGCTGTCGTAGAGGCCTTTTTTATAGAACCAATAAGCATTCAGTTCGTCCAGGTCATTTTGCAGTCTTTTAGGAAGATTAGGGTCATTCTGCAGTGTTTTGAGCAGCCCTGCAGATGCTCCCATCTCACCTTGTTCAATAAATGTCCTTGCAAGCCATAGCAGAGCGTCATTGCGGCTCGGTGGCAGGGATGCAATCTTTTGCAAAATATTTTGCTTTTCCTTATTGGCTATACTGATAGTATTATTAGCAGCTTCATAATTAGTGCCGATTATTTTATCATCATCATCATACTTTCTTTTCCGGGGGTACAGATTGTAATTGATGAATTGAAAAGTGGCAGCAGCCGAATCAAAATCTTTTCTGAGAAAATAAGCTTTCCCCATAAGCAGATACATATTGTCTATCCAGTCATTTCTGAGATCATGCAATAATATGCCTGCAGTAACTTTCAGGATAACGGAATCCAGTTCAACGGTTTGAGTGGCAGTATTATCCAGTGAGTACGAATAAAAAGGCAGCAACCTGGAGAAATTGTCATTTTGGGCGTATTTGGCCTTTTCAATAACTGCATTGATCTTATTATTTGCGTTATAATAATAGTTATAATGCGTATAAGTATTCTGGAAAAACCTGCGGACAGGAGTGAATTTTTTTTCGGCCATTTTTTCCGACCCGAGTTTCCTGTTCTCGAATTGTGTAGGTTTTTTTTGCTTGTTCAGCAAGTCGATCGTCCAGGCAGGTTGTTGTGCTTTTACCGGTAATGTAAACGCCGTAAGTACAAGAAAAAACAAAAAAAGAGGATATGACTTCTTTGCCATGTAAAAAATGG
>CAZKPH010000328.1:0-2950 GCA_964554605.1 uncultured Ferruginibacter sp. | reverse complement strand
AAACAAAAAACAATGCAATCATTACGTTTTAAAGCAATCGACAATTTACAATCTAGGCAAGATGTAAGTGTAAAAGGGGCTGCAAAGATCACAGCCATTTTCGGAGAAAATGTATTTACATTGAAAACTGCCCGTCAATATTTGAGTGATGAGGCTTATAAAAGTCTTGTTGCTTCTATCAAGGGCGGCAAGAAAATAGACCGCAGCATGGGTAACCAGATCGCTAATGGTATCCGTGCCTGGGCTGAAAGTAAAGGTGTCACCCATTACACACACTGGTTCCAGCCATTAACCGACCTTTCTGCTGAAAAGCATGATTCTTTCTTTACAATTAAAAGTGATGGGACTCCTATCGAAGAGTTTGAAGGAGGGGCATTGATTCAGCAAGAACCAGATGCTTCATCTTTTCCTTCCGGCGGTTTGAGAGCAACATTTGAAGCCCGTGGGTATACAGCCTGGGATCCTTCTTCTCCTGCCTTTATTATGGAAATAGGGGGTGGTAGGACATTATGTATCCCTACTATCTTTGTTTCATATACCGGAGAATCCCTGGATGCTAAAACACCACTCATCAAAGCATTGGTAGCATTGGATCATGCAGCTGTGGATGTTTGTCAGTATTTTGATAAAAATGTAACTAAAGTAACTGCAACCCTTGGATGGGAACAGGAATACTTCGTTATAGATGCAGGTTTGGCAAATGCCCGTCCTGACCTGGCTATGACCGGCCGTACCGTTGTAGGGCATGCTCCTGCAAAAGGGCAACAATTGGAAGACCATTACTTCGGTGCTATTCCTGAAAGAATATATGCTTTCATGAGAGATTTTGAAGAAGAAGCGTATAAACTGGGGATACCTCTTCGTACACGCCATAATGAAGTAGCTCCTTCCCAGTTTGAATGTGCTCCTATTTTTGAAGAAGCGAATCTGGCTGTAGACCATAACATTCTGCTAATGGATATTATGGACAGAGTTGCCAAACGCCATGGATTGAAAGTGTTGCTTCACGAAAAACCATTTGCCGGCATCAACGGAAGTGGCAAACATAATAACTGGAGTATTGCCACCGATACAGGTATTAATCTCCTGGCTCCGGGTAAAACACCGAAGACAAATCTGATGTTCCTGACCTTCTTTGTGAATACAATCAAAGCTGTTCATGATTATGCACCATTATTAAGGGCTTCAATAGCCAGTGCCGGTAACGATCATCGTCTTGGGGCTAACGAAGCACCTCCGGCTATTATTTCCATTTTCATAGGTAAATATCTTACGGATGTACTGGCTCAGGTAGAAACCCGTGTTGGAGGCAAGTTTGATGAACAGGATGAAGCTATGCTGAAACTGGATATCCACAAAACAATCCCGGAACTGATGTTGGATAATACGGACAGAAACCGTACATCTCCTTTTGCATTCACCGGAAATAAATTTGAATTCCGTGCCGTAGGTTCCGCCGCAAACTGTGCTAATGCAATGACTGTTTTGAACACTATTGTTGCCGAAACACTGAAACAATTCAAGAAAGATGTAGATACTTTGATCGACAAAGGCGAGAAAAAGGAAATTGCCATTATGCATGTAATTCAGCAGTACATTGTTCATAGCAAGGCTGTTTTGTTTGAAGGGGATGGATATAGCGAAGAATGGACAAAAGAAGCCGAAAAGAGAGGGTTGCCAAACGTTAAAACAACTCCATTGGCACTGGATGCTTATACTGCAGAATCTACCAAGAAACTGTTCGAACACAATAGTGTTTATACTGAAGCGGAACTGGAAGCCCGTCATGAAATAATGCTGGAAGCTTATATTAAGAAAGTACAGATTGAAGCCCGTATCCTTGGCGAAATGGCTACTTCTATCATCCTGCCTTCTGCCGTTAAGTACCAGAATGTGCTTGTACAGAACATTAAAGGACTGAAGGAAGCCGGTCTTGGCGAGGAAGCTTATGCCAACCAATTGCATGTTCTTGAAAAAGTAAGCAAGCATATTGCTGCAATGAGCGAGGGTGTTGAGAAGATGATCCAGGAAAGAAAGAGAGTAAATAACATCACTGGAACAAGAGAGAAAGCCGTAGCATACTGTGATGATATTAAAGGTAAGTATTTCGATACAATCCGCTATCATGTAGATAAAATGGAAATGTTGGTAGACGATGCCTACTGGTCATTACCTAAGTATAGGGAAATGTTATTCCTGAGATAGAAATTTGCAAGTATATTTTCCTGCCCGGTCTACGAAAGTAAACCGGGCTTTTTTATCCGGGAAACAGTATGTACATTACATCTGCTTATATTAGATGCAATCCACTAATTTGCATAAACAAAAGATATTATGCGGTATTATATCATAGCAGGGGAAGCCAGCGGAGACCTTCATGGCAGTAATCTCATCCGGGAAATGCAGCATCTGGATGCAGGTGCCCGCTTTCGGTGCTGGGGTGGTGATAAAATGGAAATGGCAGGTTGTGACCTTGTTAAACATTATCGGGACCTGGCATTTATGGGTTTTGCAGAAGTAATAAAAAATATCAGGACAATATTTAAGAACATTGCTTTTTGTAAGCAGGATATTCAACAATATAAACCAGATGCATTGATTTTGATCGATTATCCAGGCTTCAATCTCAGGATAGCTAAATGGGCGAAGAAGGAAGGAATAACGGTGATCTATTATATTTCACCGCAAGTTTGGGCTTGGAAAGAAAGCAGGGTAAAGCTAATTAAAAACTGTGTTGATAAAATGCTGGTGATATTGCCCTTTGAGAGGTTGTTCTATCAAAAATGGAATTATGAAGCATCGTATGTCGGCCATCCTTTGGTGGAAGAAATTGAAAGTTTTAACGCTTCGCAGAAAGATGCTGCTTCCTATAAAGAAAAAATAGTCGCGGTTTTACCTGGTAGCCGCAAACAGGAGATTACGGTAAAATTGCCTATTATGCTGGATGTGG
>CAZKPH010000327.1:0-2962 GCA_964554605.1 uncultured Ferruginibacter sp. | reverse complement strand
AACTGAAATAATTCTCTGATCCGATCAGGTTTATTATGCATAAAAGAGAGTTAACTATATAAATGACGATAAATTTTCGGATATGTACTATTCCTCCATAAAAAAAAATAACTTTTTTTTAAACCCCGAATAATATCATCCTCAGAACCATTTACATATCCTTTTCCCGTAGATTTTGAGCATTACCATTTCTCTTCCATCTTCTTCTACTGGAGTATCCCGATAGTTTTTCTCCCTGAATATCCATTCACACAAAATATACAGGATCAACCGTATACCCAATACATATAGACCCTGCCGGGTATAACCTATCAGGAAAATACAGCCCAATACCAACTCGGCCCAATACAGGGGCATTATCCAGTAACGGTTCTGGCAACGTGTACAATAATTCTGTAACACAATCCTTATCTGATCATATATACAGACCCCTACTGTACAGGCATACACTATAATCAGGATTGAAAACAATTCATACGGCATGTTATGATATATTTATTTTGAAGGGCTGGCACAAACTCTACTGTATAGACGTTCAAATGATAAAAACATACTATCCTCTTCAAAAAAATTATTCTCTTGCCATTAGAAGCAGTATAATTAGCATCATTCCTTCCTCTCTTTGCAACATCTCCCTCAAAAATTGCATGGAAACGGAGATATGATTTCGTACTGTGTTGGGCGAAATATCCAAACGCCGGGCTATTTCATCATAACTTAACCCCTCTTCCACACGCAATTCCAGAACTTTCTGCCGCTGCGGCGAAAGTTGACCTCGTATATCATTAATTCGTTTTTCTGCATTGTTGTACAGTAAGCGGTTATCGGCATTATCGGCAGACAGATTAGACTGGATAAGGTTCCAAATACCCCGCTGGCGTGAAAGGTCTTTTTGGACAGACCTGAAAAAGTCTATGGATTTATTATGCGCAATACGATAGAGAAACCCATCCGGGTTCCCAACCTCCTTCAACATCTCCCTGCCACTCCAGAGTTTTATAAATACATCCAGGACAATCTCTTCTGCAGATTCCCGGGATTTCGTAATCTTAAAAATGTAATTGAACAGCTGATCCCGGTATTTTTCGAAAAATATCCTGAAAGAAGCCTCATCGCCCTGGCTTATTTTGCTAAAAAGATAGTTTGTATCTGTTAGTGTTTTTTCTTCCATGAAACTTCCCTGATAATCAGGTTAAAATATAAGCAACTACAGTTTGGCTAAATATACAAAAATGTAATATATTATACCTAACTAATCTGTATGAAAATGGGGACGGAAAATGAGAGGACTTTTACCTGGATATCTTCTTTGCGAAGCAATATACAACATTAAAATCCATTTCCGCAATCGTTGCCATAAATAAAAGCATTTTGCTTAAACCTTGGCATTGATATTGAATCTAACTTTACAAGAGAAGTATACGATTGTATTATATGGCAAAACAGCCGCATATTCCACTCTGTTATCTTCTTTCAATTTTTTATTAAAGAAAACTAAAATTACAGTTACATGAAAAAATTATTTTTAGTCTCTTTGTTTGCGTTTGCTATATGTACTGTTTCTTTTGCACAGGAACCTGGCAGGCCTATGACCAAAGAAGAAAAAGCAGCGGCTAAAGCAAAGAAAGAACAAGAACTTACAGAAGCCCTTGAAGGTGCAGGCTTAACCAAAGACCAGCAAAAACAGGTTAGGGACGTGCTTGAAGATGCAGCAGAGAAAGGCAAAGAAATAAAGAACGACCCTAAACTTTCCGAAGAAGAAAAAGCAGCAAAAAAAGAAGCTATCAACAGCGCTAAAAATGATAAGCTGAAAGAAATCATGGGTGCTGATAAGTACAAAATCTGGAACCAGATCCGTAAAAAACAAAAGGAACAAAATACAGGTGGCACCGGGACTCCTCCACCCCCACCACCGCCCCCTCCAGTTCCGGCTGATAAATAAACAGGCCTGTTACAGAACAAGCACTATAAAAAAAATCCATACAATACTACTGTATGGATTTTTTTATTTATACCAATTAATAATTTCTTAAGATATTTTTTCCACCTGCATATAGTTAAGTTCTACAGGAGTAGCCCTTCCGAATATCTTGACCTGAACTTTCAATTTCTTTTTCTCATCATTTACTTCCTCAATTACACCATTGAAATCGTTGAACGGGCCATCAATGATTTTGATTGTTTCTCCAACGATATAGGGCTCGCTCAACGTCATCCCGCCTCCTTCGCCCAGTTCATCCATCTTGCCCAGCATCTTATTCACTTCCGCTTTCCTAAGGGATATAATGTTGCCTTTACTCCCTTTGCCATCCGTTAAGAAATGCATTACGTTGCTGATATTGCTGATATACTGCACCATATCGTCATTCAGTTTGCCGTCTGCCACTTCTATCATAACATAGCCAGGGTAAAAATTCCTTTCTCTCATTACCTTCTTGCCAGCCTGAACTTTATATACTTTTTCTACGGGAAGGAAAACCTGTTTTATAATCTCGGTCCAACCGTTGCGTACGATATCTTTGTCAAGGTATTCCTTAATTTTTTTCTCCTTGCCACTCACTACCCGCAAAACGTACCACCGGGTGTCTTTTTCTTGTTGTACCGTTGTTTCTTCCATTATCCTTTAAATAAAGAGTAAATAAATTTTAAAGACCCGTTAGCAACAAAATCCATTACCCAAACAATCAGTGTAATGAACAAAGTAGCGCCCAAAACAATCATTGTAGACTGTTGCAATTGTTCCCATGTAGGCCAGTTTACCTTGTGGATCAACTCTTTATAAGAGTCTTTCACATATGCTGTAAATTTATTCATAATTAAACTGTTATAATTAACCTTCCGAAAAGGCCTGTAAAGATAAGAAGCTATTCTCAGACCCTGACATATCCGGCTATCAATCTCATAAAAAGCACGGGCACTAGGATTCGAACCCAGATCAAAGGTTTTGGAGACCCGTATGCTA
>CAZKPH010000326.1:0-2992 GCA_964554605.1 uncultured Ferruginibacter sp. | reverse complement strand
CCTTCCCGGCAATCATGATCGAACGCTATAGGGTCTTTCCCCTCACGTATAAGTTGCTCATTCAGTACATCAAACATTTCCAGGAAAGACATTTCAGAAGATATATCCATTACCTGGTATGTCTCAAATCTGCCAGCTTCCTTACAGTTTTTCTGCTTCCAGACTTTGAGCGTAAGATTCATATTATAATGTTCCATATTAAAAATTACTATGTTGAATTGAGGTTAAATTTTTTTATAATTACTGTATTCAAAAGGCCTCCAACCGAATCTTTGCCATAAAAAATACAATACCTTATGCTTAATATTTTTAAAATTTTTCTTGCGGATATCCCGCTCAAAATGCCAGTCTTCAGCTTCGGTACGTTCTTTCATTACTTCAGGGTGAGTCCCTGTAAATAATGTCACTGTATCCACTTTGCTATAGTCGAAAACGATATCCTGTTTCTCGTCAGTATTTGATTCTCCGTACAACTTACCAAAGTTTTGCTGCTTCCTATACATAATCAGGGGGTTTCTCACCCACCCGTAATGATAAATGTATGCATCAATCAACTTTACTCTCAATTTTCGGTTATCGTTCCATCTGAATCCCTGTGCATCGCGGTACGATCGTATCCGTTTATCATTCCTTATCACTCGTATTTCCTTCGAATACCATGCCCTGCCATCTCCTATATATTTAAAACTTCCGTAAAAATGATGATAGTGGAACAACAACCCTTCCACGTTCCTGTCATCCTTATAAGTAACCATCGCTTCCCGGATCACCGAATGATACTTTTCATGCACCACTTCATCCGCTTGTATGTAAAAGAGCCAATCTGCATCTGCAGGCGTGCCATCCATTGCTTTATCCGTTTCTACCGCCAATACCCGCCCGCCTTCTTTCAGGCTATTGTCCCAAACGGAATGTATAATCGTTACTTTATCTGAACCAAGTTTTTTTTTAATCAACTCTTCCGTATCGTCATCAGAATCGCCGAGGCATATTACCATTTCATCTACCACTGGTAAAACAGACCTTATCGATTCTATCACAGGATAACCGAATTTAACAGCATTTTTTACAAAAGTGAAACCGGCTACTTTCATATATAATAGTTATTCCTTGCGGTAATTATTTATAACTACGCTGGCTGGGCTTCACTATTTCAAAATTCAGTGCCTCTTTATGCAAATCCCACTGGCCTTCAGTTTTGAATTCCCAGGCTGCCACATAGCTGAAGTTTTCATCATCCCGTTTAGCTTCACCGTCCTCTGTCTGAGATTCCTCTCTGAAATGCCCACCACAGCTCTCTTTACGGTTCAGGGCATCAAGGCACATCAACTCGCCTAACTCTATAAAGTCTGCCACTCGGCCTGCTTTATCCAGTTCCGGGTTCATTTCTTCAATATCACCGGGAATGCGCAGATCCTTCCAGAACTCGGTTTTCAGTTGCCTAATCTCTTCTATCGCCTCTTTAAGCCCTTGCTCATTGCGTGCCATGCCACACTTATCCCACATGATTTTTCCCAGGCGTTTATGAAAACTTTCTACAGACTGGTTTCCTTTAATATTCATTAATGTTTGTATCCTTTCGCTTACAACTTTTTCAGCTTCTTCAAAAGCCGGATGCGATGTAGGAATTGAAGCAGTACGAATATCATCCGCCAGGTAATTGCCCAATGTATAAGGTATTACAAAATATCCATCAGCCAAACCCTGCATAAGCGCAGATGCACCCAGCCGGTTGGCGCCATGATCGCTAAAATTAGCTTCCCCCAAAGCATAAAGGCCAGGTACCGTCGTTTGCAATTCATAATCTACCCATAAGCCACCCATTGTATAGTGGACTGCCGGATAGATACGCATAGGCATCTCATAAGGATTCTCGCCGGTTATCTTCTCGTACATTTCAAACAGGTTGCCGTATTTTTCCTCCACAACGGCTTTACCCAATTTTATAATAGCAGCTTCATCTGCATTCGGCAGACCGGCTTTACCAGCCTCTATCTTCCCATAACGCTTAATAGCATCAGCAAAATCAAGATATACAGCCATTTTGGTTGTACCCACACCATACCCCTCATCACACCTTTCTTTAGCAGCCCTCGATGCCACATCCCTCGGCACCAGGTTCCCAAAAGCAGGGTATCTCCTTTCCAGGTAATAATCCCTTTCTTCTTCCGGTATATCTATTGCTTTACGGCTATCCTCTTTCTTCTTAGGAACCCATATACGCCCATCATTCCGAAGGCTCTCGCTCATCAGGGTAAGTTTGCTCTGATGGTCTCCGCTTACGGGTATGCAGGTAGGATGTATCTGTGTAAAACAAGGGTTCCCAAAATAAGCCCCTTTCCTATGCGCCTTCCACACAGCAGTAGCATTACTTCCCATTGCATTCGTACTTAGATAAAAAACATTGCCATACCCACCCGTACATAACAGTACCGCATGGCCGAAATGGCGTTCAAGTTTACCCGTTACAAGGTCCCTGGCGATAATTCCTCTGGCCTTGCCGTCAATAATCACCACTTCCAGCATTTCATGTCGGCTGTATTGTGTAACAGTACCCAAAGCCACCTGCCTCTCCAAAGCGCTGTAAGCTCCCAGCAATAATTGTTGCCCGGTCTGCCCGGCAGCATAAAATGTACGCTGCACCTGAGTACCGCCAAAACTACGGTTACTCAACAATCCGCCATATTCACGGGCAAAAGGCACACCCTGTGCCACACATTGGTCAATGATTGCACCACTTACTTCAGAAAGGCGGTGTACATTTGCCTCCCTGGCACGGTAATCGCCTCCTTTTACAGTATCATAAAACAAGCGAAAAACTGAATCCCCGTCATTCTGATAATTTTTTGCAGCATTGATTCCCCCCTGGGCAGCTATACTGTGTGCCCGGCGCGGACTATCCTGAAAACAAAATGCTTTCACCTTATAACCCAGTTCCCCCAGTGTAGCAGCAGCAGACGCTCCTGCAAGGCCGGTTCCCACAACAATTACT
>CAZKPH010000325.1:0-3000 GCA_964554605.1 uncultured Ferruginibacter sp. | reverse complement strand
CAAAGAGCGGGTAGTGTTTGCGAGTAAGGCAGGTGCCTTGTACCTATCCATGTAAAATGTGCATCATATCCGGCGAGTTTGAGTAGTTCGGTAAGCAGGTTGGCCATCCCTTTACAATCCCCATATTTTTTTGCGTACACTTCCTGTGCAGGGGCTGGTATATAGCCGGAGTACCCGTCTTCATAAGCAATATATCGTATATTATCCTGCACCCAGTAATAAATGGCTTTAATTTTATCCAGGTCAGTTGTTTTACCTCGTGTGATATCGGGGATAATCTTTGTAAGTTTGTCTTTTTCATTGCCTGCCATTTGATACAGGCGGTCATTCCATGCATAGACATCATCTACTTTATCAAAGCCTTTCAGTACATCTCCTTTATTTTCAAACGATTTAATCTGAACTATGATGTGTGGATCGGAATAAGCCCGTCCTATTCTTCTGTATTCACTTTTGAAAGCAGGGATATCCCTCATTATAAAAACATAGTTAGTATAGCCGCCTTTGTGGTTTTCCTGTACTTCTATTTTGTATCCTTCAAAATTCATTTTTTTGAATTCCACCGTCAGCCAGTCCGGAACTTTAAATTCAATGATTCTTTCCTTAATAGGGTAAGATGAATGGAAGAAGATACGTGTCAGGTACCTGCCATCAGTATAGTTTTTTTTGACAGTGATACGGGCCATAGAACCCAATTGGGAAAAACGGAGGGGATAGTATTGAACCCGGCTATCATCATAAAATACACCATCATCTGTTACTGATCGGTCTATACCACCTTTGTCCGAAGTAATAAATTTGG
Organism: uncultured Ferruginibacter sp.; assembly: GCA_964554605.1. Taxonomy (GTDB): domain Bacteria; phylum Bacteroidota; class Bacteroidia; order Chitinophagales; family Chitinophagaceae; genus Ferruginibacter. Next base: position 2,198 of record CAZKPH010000325.1, on the reverse strand, counting down.
TGCCGTATTTAAAGGCTCTTTTGAACGTTTTTAATTCGATAAATTTGTTATAGAATTCGGAATATGCCATTGAGGCGAATTTCTTGATAGAAAGAAATTCATATTCCCCGTCTTCCTGTATCTCTACAACCTTGTCTCCCAGCGAGTTTTTCCCTTTGTCGAAAGAAAAAAACTGATAAGATGACGTACATAATATATCGTCTTTCTTAAATTTCCGGGAATAATATTGAGCATTGCTGACATCTTCATCATTCTGGGCAGATACTGGCAGCGTGCTGAGGAATAGAAACCCTGCAAAAAATAATTGAAGGGTTACGAATCTAAAAGATAAACGCATTTTATAGTAATTATTGTTGAATTGAATGCAAAGTTGATTGCGTAGAAAAAAAAATTGTTTACGTAGGTACATGTTTCTTAAGCAGTCAATTTTCAGGAGAAAATTAATATTATAATTGAATTAAATATCTCAAATATACATAAGAAAATGACATAATTCCAAAGAAAAGCAATATTTGGAAAATATAATTCCGGGCAGGCCTTTTCCGGAGAAATGGCCTACCTGAAATGTTGTTATTACTTCACAATTATTTTTATTCCTTCGCTATGGCTGGTGAATTCCGGGGCATACATGCATTGTGCCGTGGTAATGCCGTTACTGAAACTTCCGCTATGTGTTACAAAGAGCGTGTATTCCAAGACATATGTTCCTTTCGGAAGCCATCCGAAGAAAAAGTTCGTACTTGCGTCCTTTGTGCTTTCGTAATAGCCCAGCCCATCCTGCCATTTATATTCACTGATGGTATTTACCGGTTCCATGCAGGCTGCCCTCATGTCTTTCATGTGTATATATTCCATGTCCCTGTCGGACTTCAATACAATCCTGACTTTAACTTTATCGCCGATATTCAGTGAATCCCCGTCATGTATTTCCGTGAGGTAAGGGCCGGACATGGCATTCTTCTCAACATACAGTTTTTTCTCTAGTTGCAATGGTGTACCGGCAGGCGTAATTTTATTCAGTTCCTCAAAGTATTGCCAATATACTGATCCCCAGGAAGGGCCTGAGCCTTCATTTGACTGAGATGGGTTTGATTTGGAAACCGATACTGTTATATTTCCCATGTCTGCAGAAATTTTTTCTACAGGGATTCTTGTTTTAAAATACCCTGTGCCGCTTTCACTGCTGATATTTTGATTGCTAATTTTTTCCGATCCCAGTTGTATGGTTACTTCTTTATCGTTATTTTTCCAGTCGTTGCCATTTAGCAAAAACGCATAACATGCTTCAGATGTTGCTTTTGTCGTTGCCCAGTTTTGAACCTGCTTCTGTTTCAATAGCCATGTTTTTAATTCCTCGACTGTATTTTTGTTTTGTGTAATTTCTGAGAAGGCTTCTATCATCATTGCCTGGCTTTCTATGGGAGCCTGATACCAGTAATAACCACCGTTTACCCATTCTTTCCAATACATGCCGGTTTCTTCTTTAAGGATTGCATTTTCTTCTAACGATTTAATAATGGCATTTGCTGAGGTAACATTTTTATTGCGGAACAGGATCAAAGCAGTCATTGCCTGCATATATTTATTTTGTGATAACCAGTATTTCGGTAATTGTGAAAAATAGTAATTATAAGCGGGCTGGGATGTTGCCGGTAATGGATATTCGCTAAAGAAGGAACGCATGTACAAATACTGTATTGCCACATAGGTCAGATTATTTTTATTGCGGTTTACTTTGCCTCTTATCAGATCATCATAATCTTCTTTTATTTTCTTATCCAGATAGGGTATAGCCTTATCTACAACATCTTTTACTTTCGCATATTCATTATCCCCGAAGGCTTTTAATTTTTTCAAATGCCCGATTCCGGTAAGAATGTATTGAGTAATATATCGGTCTTCTTCTCCGCCTTTAAACCATACAAATCCACCATTAGGGCTTTGCATTTCCTTTATTTTTTTTATTGCCTTATCTCCTTCGTTACTAAGCCTTTGCAGGTCAAACAAAAGTGCAATGTTTTTTTTCTGCTGGGTTTCGTTTTGTGCTGCCAGCACCCAGGGCGTTTCCTCGTGCCAGGCGAACCCCAGCGCGGCACCCCAGTTCATTTACGGGCTCTCCACGCGGGTCGACGGGCTCATGGCGTCACATGCCGGGGTAGTTGGGGCCGCCGCCGCCTTCCGGCACCACCCAGTTGATG
>CAZKPH010000324.1:0-3006 GCA_964554605.1 uncultured Ferruginibacter sp. | reverse complement strand
TGATGGGTTTCTTATCCCACGCCCAATCTGAACAGGATAAACTTAACCTTCCGGGAGATAACCTGAACCTATATGCGGTCTTGAAACTATTTCAAGAATCTGCAACGCTTGAGATATTCGAAAAAAAACTGAACAGCGAGGATACACATGTCAACAACCTAGACCTTAATGGTGACAACAAGATTGATTATATAAAAGTAATTGATAATGTAGACGGTAGCGTACATAATATTGTTCTGCAAACGGACATTAGTGCAACAGAAAAACAAGACATAGCTGTAATTGTTGTACAAAAACTGAAAGATGATCAGGTACAGGTACAAGTTATCGGAGATGAAGATCTTTATGGGAAAAATTACATTGTGGAACCTAATATGGATATAGCGGACAATAATGAAAAATCTACACCCAATCCCGGGTATACCGCAGGGACAGGCAAAACTATTGTGGTCGTAAACACCACTCCCTATGAAATAGCAGCATGGCCTATTGTACATTTTATATTCGTGCCTGACTATATTATCTGGCATTCTCCATGGTATTGGGGATTCTATCCAAGTTATTGGCAACCGTGGGCTCCTTATTATTGGCATTACTATTGGGGCTTCCAGTATCATTGGGATTATTACTATTATGCACATTACCGCAGATGGAATTATTGCCGGTACACTCGTTGGAACGATTATTATTACAGGCCCATGAGAGTCCGTTCGGTATATTTCTACAATCGTATTCAAAGAGGTGATTTCAGGAACACATACTCCAGGCCGGATATGGCCAGAGCAGGTGCAGCTCAGTTCAGAAGGCAATATCCGAATGCACCTTCCGCAAATGACAGACTCCCTAATTTCAACCGGCAGGTAAATACTAACAGAACGAATAGTAATGCCAATATCAACAGGCAAAACAATATCACCCGGCCTTCTGTCAGCAACCCAAACAGGAATTCTACCGTTAGGACACCTAACGTACGGCCAGAATTATTAAACAATACCAGAAATACAAACATCCGCCCAAATATCAACAGGTCAAATGGTACCGGCGTCCCATCAACACGGAATGCCACTACCCGGCAGAATAATGTAAGACAAAATACAAGCCCTGCCAGAATGGAAAGGCCGGAAAAAAATGCTCGTAAAGAAGTACCAAAAAGATAGGATAATATCTTAGAATACCTAAAACCGTATGCTAAACCATACGGTTTTTTTGTATAGCTACTTCAGTATATCTGCAATCGCCTTTGCTTTCAACAAACATTCTTCATACTCCTGCCTTGCATGGCTGTAATAGGTAATAGCACTCCCGGCCTGATAAGAAAGATATTTATTGGCCTTATTGTATAATACACTCCGAATAACCACATTCAGATCAAAATCGCCATCCGGGGAAAAATACCCGATAGCCCCTGAGAAAAGCCCCCTGTGTGTACGCTCTGTATCCTCAATTATCTGCATAACCCTGCGTTTAGGCGCACCTGTCATTGATCCCATTGGAAAAGTAGCTTTTATTATATCAGCAATATCCACATCCGGCAATAGCATGCCACTTATGGTACTAATCATCTGGTGTACCTGAGGAAAACTATATATACCGAACAACTCATCTACCTTAACGCTTCCCTTTACACATACCTTGCTCAGGTCATTCCTTACCAGATCCACAATCATAACATTTTCACTTTTCTCCTTTTCACTTTTTCGCAAATAGTTTTTATTCTCCTCATCCGCTAAAGCACTATCAGAAGATCTTGGGGCAGTACCCTTTATCGGCTGCGATATAACATTGTTCCCGATTTTTTTCAGGTACCGTTCAGGACTGGCACATATACAATACTTGTCATCTATTCGGTAAAATGCAGAAAAAGGGTTGGGGGATATCGATATCAGCCTGTCATAAATAGTTAAAGGATCTACATTGGCTCCCTCGGCATAGAACTCCTGGCAAAGATTCAATTCATAACAATCTCCTCTTTGAATATGCTTTTGAATTTGATGAACGGCGCCAATATATTCCGACTCGGAAAAACGATGTCGAATTTTAAGATCCGGAATCGTGAATAGATTTATAACATCTGACTGCAATTGGATACTCGCATAAACATTACTCGCCGTATCCGAGTCATCTGCATAGATCAAAATTTCATTTTTCAGCAATTGTAAAACAATTTCCGGAATAAATAGGTACATATCCTCAAAACCGATATAGTCTGGATTAGAGGAAACGAGGCTTTCTGTTTCATTTTTTAGATCATAGGCAAAATGGCCAAATATCCACTCATCCCGATATGTGCTATAAAAAGAAGAAAATGACGCAAATGCATTACCGGCTTCTGCTGTTAATATTTCTTTTGCCCCGGTGGCTAATAAACATTCAAAGGACAGTTGTTGCACATTATACTGGCGATTATCCAGCAAACAAAAAATGTTGAATCGGGAAGACCAGTTCAACATTTTATTTCTGAAAGTAGAAAGATTATCTACAGGAAATGAAAAAAATTTTTTCAACCAACAGGATTTAAACGAATCATTGTTCCGATATGCCGGAATTAAAAATCATCATCATCGTCATCAAAATCACCGCCACCATCCAAATCATCAAAACCCAGATCCTTAAAGTCATCCAATTTGAAATCATCGTCTTCTTCTTCATCTTTTGCTCCTTTTTTACCTGTCGATTTTTTTGATTTTGATTTAGGGATATCAAATTCATCGAAATCAGGGTCCCAATCATCCTCTTCATCCGTTTTTTCCCAATCATCCTCTATATCTACATCATCGTCGTCGTCATAATCTTCATCATCCTTCTTTGAAGACGTTTTTCCTTTTTTTACCTGAGATTTCAAATCTTCTTCATCCAAATCGTTATCGTCTTCATCATCATTTTTTTCCTTGGACGACACCTTCTTTGCAGTTCTTTTATCATCCTCTACCGTTTTTTTCGTTGATGTGGTTTTTTCTTTAGTAGATTTCTTAGCCATAGATTAAACAATTAATATTGTAAAATTTC
>CAZKPH010000323.1:0-3015 GCA_964554605.1 uncultured Ferruginibacter sp. | reverse complement strand
TTTTACGCCCAATGCTGCTGAAATAGCCGCCACTATTGTAGAAAAAGTAAGGATAAACCCTGGCAATTATGTCGACAAAAAAAAGTTTGAACAAATTGAATACACAGATGAAGAGTATGCCGAAGAAATAGAAAGAATAAGAGAAAGATTCACCCCACTTGTACATATATGTAAGAAACGTGGCACTGCTATGCGAATAGGCACGAATCATGGGAGCCTTAGCGACAGGATTATGAGCCGTTATGGCGATACGGCAATGGGTATGGTAGAAAGCGCCATGGAATTTTTACGAATTGCAAGAGGCGAGGCTTATCATAATATCGTATTAAGTATGAAAAGCAGTAACCCACAGGTAATGGTGCAAGCCTACCGGTTACTGATCCGGAAAATGATGGAAGAATTCGGAGAGTGCTACCCGCTACATTTGGGTGTTACCGAAGCAGGGGACGGTGAAGATGGCAGAATCAAATCGGCCATAGGGATCGGTACATTACTGGAAGATGGTATTGGCGATACAATACGTGTCAGCCTTACAGAAGACCCTGAACTTGAAATACCCGTATGCAAGGATATCATAAAAAGATATGTATCGCCAACAACAAGAATAATCCCTTCTGTTTCTAACAACGCTCTTCCATATTCGCCATTTGATTATTCGAGGAGATCAACATTTGAAATAAATAATACCGGTGGTAAACAAGTACCAGTAGTAATTGCAGACCTGAGTAAATTGGAAAATATCGCTCCTGAACATTTACAACGTGTCGGATATAAGTATAATCCTGAGACGGATAAATGGGCTATCGGTGATATGGCAGCAGATTATATTTTTACAGGGCATAACATCCCGGAATTTGTTTTGCCGGGAGCCTTAAAAGTAATTGTCTATCCTGCAGCATGGGAAGAAGTTAAGGATAAAAACCAGTTTTTCCCCCTGTTTGACGGCATTGGATATATACAGGCAACTTCCCGTTCAGAACGAATGAATTTTGTAATGTTTGATTGTTTCAGCGATGATACTCCTGTAAATGATTTCAGCAATATTGAAGAAGCGGGTAATGACCCGACAGTTGTATTTTGCCTAAGCTCTCTTAATAAAAATGCCATGCAATCTGTAAGGCGAATGGTAATTGAGCTAATGTATCGGGATATAAAAAACCCTGTTGTGATAATGACAGATAGTAATCATGTAAGCGCTGATGAGCACCTGATACATTTTGCAACGGAAGCCGGTGCATTATTGCTTGATGGTATGGGTGATGGTATATGCCTCGGAATGCCTGCGGCAGCTTACCGGAACGCAGGCAATGCAGATGTAAGCGGGCGGAAATATTTATCCAACAGTTCGGTGGAGCAATTTATTAACAATACGGCTTTTTCCATACTTCAGGCAACGCGTACACGCATTTCAAAAACAGAGTACATCAGTTGCCCGAGTTGCGGCAGGACTCTTTTTGAACTGCAGGAAACTACTGCAAGAATAAGAGCTGTAACACATCACCTGAAAGGAGTTAAGATTGCTATTATGGGATGCATTGTAAACGGGCCGGGAGAAATGGCGGATGCAGATTTCGGGTATGTAGGAAGCGGGCCGGGAAAAATAACGCTCTACAAAAACAAAGAAATTGTAAAAAGAAATATCGACAGTGCAATTGCTGTCGATGAACTAATTATATTATTAAAAGAAAGCGGTGTATGGACGGATCCTCCCGTTGCATAATAATAAAAACAGATGCCCTTTGCTGGGAAAGCACAAGTGTGCGACGCAACGATGATGTATAGCGTACAAATGCCGGTAACAAAAAAATTATGCGAACAGATTTTTTAGTAATCGGAAGCGGAATAGCCGGCCTGACCTATGCGCTGAAGGTGGCAGAGGCTTGCCCTGACAAAAAGATTACCATTCTTACCAAGACTAGAAGCGATGAGACTAATACGAAGTATGCACAAGGGGGAGTAGCCGGCGTAATGGATACGTCAAATGACAGTTTTGAAAAACACATTGAAGACACATTGATTGCCGGAGACGGGCTATGCAAAGAAAACGTTGTGAAAATAGTGGTTACGGAAGGGGTAGAGCGTATTAAGGAGTTGATAAGCTGGGGCGCCAGGTTTGACAAGGGCCCTGAAGGCGATTATAAGCTGGGCAAAGAAGGTGGCCATAGCCAGTTTCGTATACTGCACCATAAGGATGTAACTGGGCTGGAAATGGAAAGGGCTTTACTGGCTGAAATAATTAAGATGCCGAATATTGAACTGATTAACCATTGTTTTGTCCTGGATCTTATTACACAACATCACCTGGGTTATCTTGTTACAAAATCGACGCCTGATATTGAATGTTACGGTGTATATGTGCTAAACCTGAATACGAATAAGATTGAGAGGATATCATCGCCGATTACTTTATTGGCTACCGGTGGAAACGGGCAGGTATACCGCACAACTACCAATCCGTCAATAGCAACAGGAGATGGCGTTGCAATGGTGTACAGAGCCAAAGGCAGGATTGAAAATATGGAGTTCATCCAGTTTCACCCAACTGCTTTGTACGAGCCGGGAGTCCGGGGGCATAGTTTCCTGATTACTGAAGCAGTAAGAGGCGATGGGGGTATATTGCGTAATATCAATGGCGAGGCTTTCATGGAAAAATATGACGAAAGAAAGGACCTTGCCCCAAGGGATATTGTAGCCCGGGCTATAGATAATGAGATGAAGATAAATGGTACGGAATATGTCTTTCTGGATTGCAGGCATATTTCTAAAGAAAAATTTACCGGCCATTTCCCCAATATTTATGAAAAATGCCTGAGTATTGGAATAGATACTACCAAGGATATGATACCGGTAGCCCCCGCTGCACACTATAGTTGCGGTGGCGTTAAAACCGACGAGCATGGACGGACATCCATAAAATACCTTTACGCTGCCGGAGAGTGTGCCAGTACCGGGCTTCATGGGGCCAACAGGCTTGCCAGCAACAGTTTGCTCGAAGCAATGGTCTTTGCGCACAGG
>CAZKPH010000322.1:0-3017 GCA_964554605.1 uncultured Ferruginibacter sp. | reverse complement strand
CAAAAAAGAATTTTACCTCTATTATCCTGATCCGGATTACGGTATCTATCTTACCAAAACTCGTAATATTACCGGGCCATGGAGTGAGCCTGTACTTGTGCAGCGTGGTAAGGGATTAATTGATCCTTGCCCGTTTTGGGATACGGATGGGCAATTATATCTGGTTCATGCGTATGCTGGAAGCCGGGCAGGGATCAAATCAGTTATTGTTTTGAAGCAACTGGATATTACCGGTACAAAAGTCATAGATAACGGTATGATTATTTACGACGGACATTTATTGGATCCCACAATCGAAGGGCCGAAAATGTATAAAAGAAACGGCTATTATTACATATTTGCTCCTGCAGGCGGCGTGCCTACCGGATGGCAAATTGTATTGCGAAGCAGGAACCTTTATGGACCATACGAACGAAAGGTTGTAATGAATCAGGGAAATACGCCTGTAAACGGGCCTCACCAGGGTGCATGGATTACAACGTCTTTAGGTGAGGATTGGTTCATCCATTTTCAGGATAAAGGCGCCTATGGCAGAATCATACATCTCCAGCCAATGCAATGGAAAAATGACTGGCCGGTAATAGGTGAGGATAGTGATAATAATGGTATAGGGCAACCCGTAGCAACATATAGAAAACCCCGGACAGGAAAGCGGTATGCACCTCAGAATCCGCAGGAATCGGATGAGTTTTCAGAAAATACACTTGGACTCCAATGGCAGTGGCAGGCAAATCCGGAAGCAAATTGGTATTTTACAGATAAAATATCTTCTTCATTGCGGCTCTATGCTATCCGGCAACCTGATTATGCGAAAAATTTATGGCAGGTGCCTAATATATTATTACAAAAGTTTCCAGCCGAAAAGTTTGTTGCTACAACAAAATTCCATTTCTCACCGGGTGCAGATCATGAACGATTCGGATTAATAGTTCTTGGATCCAGCTATTCTACATTGGAACTATGCAAGGCTGATTCACAATTGGCGTTTGTACATACTATTTGCCTGCAGGCGGATAAAAAATATGCAGAAAAAAGAGACACGATTGCATTAATACACTCGTCTTCTGCCAGCATGTATTTTAGAGTAGATGTTGCCGAAAAGGCAATATGCAGGTTCTCATACAGTATGGACGGCGAAGTATTCACAGGCATTGATGGTTTTTTTTATGCAGTCCCCGGAAAGTGGATAGGAGCTAAATTAGGGTTATTCTGTACAGGAAATAGCATTACTAACGATGCAGGATTTGCAGATATTGATTGGTTCAGGATTGAAAAACAATAATTTTATGTATGTACTTTTGGAAAAAAAATCATATTATTCCTCTTGTTCTCATCGCAATGTGCATTTTTTTTTCTTGCAGACAGGTTAAAAATATAATGGAAATACCGCTTTACGGCAATAAACCTATACCGGGCATTTTACCGGAAACCATCGGGGAAAAGACAATACTTGTCGAAGACGGCAGCCGGCGGATTTATTATGTTTCTCACCCGGCTCTTACGGGTTATTTTCCCCGAACATCCAATGGAACTGCAATAATAATCTGCCCGGGAGGAGGATATGGCAGGTTATCAATTGATCACGAAGGAGTGGAAGTAGCAAAGGCTTTGAATGCTCAAGGGATAACGGCTTTTGTATTGAAATACCGTTTGCCAAACGATACATTAATGCAGAATAAAGCTATAGCACCCCTTCAGGATGCACAACAGGCAATACGCTTTGTGAGGCTGCATGCCAAAGAATGGAAAATATCGAATAACAAAATTGGTATAATGGGATTCTCTGCCGGTGGGCATTTGGCTGCCACGGCGGCTACCCATTTTCAAAATTTGGCTGACCCGCTGGAAACTGATACAACATCTGTACGGCCGGATTTTACAGTGCTGATCTATCCTGTTATTAGCATGATGTCTGATTCCACCACACACGTTGATTCCAGGAAACATTTATTAGGCGACACGCCGACAGAAGAGAATAAGAAATATTTTTCTAACGAATTTTTCGTGAATCAATATACACCGCCATGTTTTATTGTCCATGCTGAAAACGACAAAGCCGTCCCGGTGCGGAATAGTATTCTTTTTTACGAAGAATGTATAAAAAATAACGTACCTGTTGAGATGCATTTATATCCATATGGCGGGCATGGATTTGGCTTACATAATCCTACAACTGCAGACCAATGGCTCGATAAGCTGATTTATTGGCTGCATTCGCAGAAATGATATTATTAACTGGCTTACATTTGTATAAATTGCAGTAATGGCATATAAATCATTAGAAGAATGTTTATTGGATCTCGAAAAAAACGGTCATTTGTTTCGAGTAAGAGAAGAAGTAGATCCTTACCTGGAGATGGCGGCCATCCATTTACGTGTACATGAAAAACATGGCCCGGCTTTGTTGTTTGAAAATGTGAAGGGATGCAAATATAGAGCAGCATCCAATATATTTGGCACGCTGGAAAGAAGCCGTTTTATTTTCCGGGATACTTTTGAAAAAGTACAAGAGTTGATCCGGATTAAAAATGATCCAGTCTCGGTATTGAAACATCCTTTTAAATATGCAGGCATAGCTATATCAGCGTTCAATGCTTTACCTCTCAGGCATACACCATCTTTTGAAGAAATCCGTTTACAGGATATTCCCCACATTCATCATTGGAAGAATGATGGTGGTGCATTTATAACCTTACCACAGGTTTTTACCGGTGATATTGATATGCCCGGTATAATGAAAGCGAATCTGGGCATGTATAGAGTACAATTATCTGGTAATACGTATGAAGCTGGGAAAGAAGTTGGGCTGCATTATCAATTACACAGAGGTATAGGGGTACATCAAACTAAAGCGGCAGGGAAAGGAGTCCCTTTGAAAGTAAGTGTATTTGTAGGCGGCCCTCCTGCACATACAGTAGCCGCCGTTATGCCGCTTCCGGAGGGAATAAGTGAACTTACATTTGACGGGGCGCTTGCAGGAAGAAGGTTTCGATATCATTACCAGGATGGATATTGTT
>CAZKPH010000321.1:0-3019 GCA_964554605.1 uncultured Ferruginibacter sp. | reverse complement strand
TGGCGCTTTCTTCATCATCAAATTCATCATGGATATCCCCGATTATTTCTTCAATAATATCTTCAAGAGTGACAATACCGGATGTGCCTCCGAATTCATCAACAACCACAGCAAAATGGATGTGTTTATTCCTGAATTCCTGTAAAAGGTCCTCGATAAGTTTTTGTTCGTGGACAAAGTATGCCTGACGTATAAGTTGATGCCAGTCGAACTCTCCGGTATTTGGGGTGTTCAGGTAAGGCAAAAGGTCTTTAGTATGGAGGATCCCCTGAATTTCATCCAGATTGCTTTTGTATATAGGTAGACGAGAATAATGTAATTCTTCAATTTGCCGGACCAATGTTTCAAAATTCGTTTCGTATTTGATTCCGCAAACATCCAGCCGGGTTTTCATAACCTGTTTAACGGTAGTGTCGCCGAATTTTTGAATTCCTTTAAGTATCTGTTTCTCTTCGATTGTTGTTTCATTTTCGGGCAAAAGGTCTATTTCATAGTCAAGTTGGCTGTTCTCTATTATCCCTGATTTTCCTGAAGAAAAATTTTTCTCCATATTTTCGGAGAAAGAAACAATCCGTTTGCTGAATCTGAAAAGTATACTATCGAATATTTCGACAAGTAAGGATGCCGTGGCAGCAAACCAAATCTTATGTTGAGCCGCCCATATTTTCGGTAAGACTTTGGCAATCAGTATCAGAATAGCTGCTATGATAACAATCTTTATTGAAAAGCTTGCAAGGAACGGGAAATGTGCAAGTATTTTCCAGTTATCTATAAGAATATTGGCAATGAGTATAATACAGATATTTACAAAACTACTTGTTATTAGTATCGATGCATGTAAAGTCTTTGGTTGTTCAAGCAGGTTGATAATTCTTCTATAAGAAGGGTGAGGTTTTGTTTTCAAAAGATTTATGTCCTTATATGTAAGAGAAAAGAAGGCAACCTCAGCGCCGGCGAAAAGAAAAGCGATGACAAAAAGCAGTACAAGAAGAAAAATAAGCACAGCATACGCCGAAGGGGTGATCAGTAGTAAAGAGAAGTGGATGCTGTATAAAAAATCAGTTGCAGAATGATAGTCCAATACAAATAGTTTTAGTGAAAAATGGTTTGCAATGATTGGCATCAAAGCAAAATTGTGGAAATTTTAAAAGGGCAACATTTCCGGCCCTGGATCTTCAGGCGAAGGCAAATCATTTGTGTCGATCCCGTCTATATTGCCACCAATTTGTGTTCCGTCAGAGCGTTTATCAAGCATGATAAGGTTATCGCCTATAATCTCAGTGGCAAATTTCTTATTGCCCTCTTTATCTTCCCAACTGCGGGTTTTCAATCGGCCTTCAATATACACAAGGCTTCCTTTATGCAAATATTTCTGTGCCAGTTCGGCCAGCCCTCTCCATAATACAACAGTGTGCCATTCTGTTTGAGAGATAAGTTTACCGCTGCGGTCTTTATATGTTTCAGTTGTAGCAAGCGAAAATTTTGCCACACCGATATTCCCCTCAAGAAATTGTATATCCGGATCTTTTCCAAGATTCCCGATCAACATTACTCTGTTTACTCCTCTCATATATTACGTCTATTTAATGTTAGTATAGATGAATATGCTCAAAACAAATTTAAAGATACATTTTTATCTTCTAAATAGGAATGTATAAATTTAGAAAAAGGATATTTTTTGATTTCGTTGATCGGTATGTGAAAATAGCCCTTTAAATCAATTGTATTTTGGGTGGCAATATGAATAAATTGCCCGCTTACAACCTGGTGTGTCAAGGTTTGCGAATAAACAGGAGATATATTCATGATCTGATAATTCTTTATTTCAGGATAATATTTTCTGAAAAGCAAAGCAAAATCCTGGTGTATTTTTAGCGTTTTTGCAATCTGTGGCTCAATTAATATAAATTCATAAAGACTCTGCCAGATATCCCTGCCCGATCTTTTACGGACCAATACTTTCCTGCCACTCTCGGCTACTACATATATAAGCCATCTTTTTCTCGTATTTATCATTTTAGATTTTACTGGAAGTGAATTTATTTTGTCGCTGTTATAAGCAAAACACTCTTTTTTCAATGGGCATAATTTGCATGAAGGGGATAACGGTTTACACACCACAGCACCAAAATCCATTAAGGCCTGATTGTAAATACCGGGTAATGAGGGGTCTATCAATTTGGCTGCCAGATCCGAAAAATATTTTTTCCCATCATTTGTATCGGTTGGTATGATTATGCCGAATACTCTGGATAGTACGCGAAAAACATTGCCATCGACAACAGCGCAAGGAAGGTTGAACGCAAAAGAAGAAATAGCTGCTGCTGTGTATGGGCCTATTCCTTTTAGCTTAAGTATATCAGAATAGTTATCAGGGAATTTTCCACCCAATTCATTCGCTATATATTTTGCGGTGACAATAAGGTTTTTACAGCGTGTATAGTAACCTAGGCCTTCCCATAATTTAAATATTTTCTCTTCCGGCGCTTTTGCAAGATGTCTGATTGTTGGAAATGCTTTTATAAAATTGTTATAATAAGATAATCCCTGATTTACTCTTGTTTGCTGCAAAATAATTTCGCTTAACCATATTTTGTAAGGGTTTTTTTCTCCTTTCCAGGGCATTTCCCGTGTATTTTTCTTTCGGTTCCAATCCAAAAGAGATGTTACAAACCACTTATATTTTAATTCCATACGCATCTTTTCAAAAATTTTTTTAGAAAATATATAAGATATTTAATAAAAATGTAAATTATAAAAAACTGATCTATATTTTTTTACAATTCACGCAAACAATTTTCAACAAAAACAGGACTATTAATCATTGATTATCAGGTTGTAATGTTGCATTTTTCATTTTTTTGTTTTATTTTACTCTCCAATTCCTTTAAAAAATTTTTTTTATGAGAAAAGCTGACCTGATTAACCAAATTTCAGAAAAAACCGGAATACCAAAAGTAGATGTTTTGGTAACATTGGAAACTATGTTTAAAGAAATAAAACAGTCATTGATAGGCGG
>CAZKPH010000320.1:0-3033 GCA_964554605.1 uncultured Ferruginibacter sp. | reverse complement strand
ATGCTCTCATTAAAGACCCGGTAAATGCATACTACTTATCAATCCAGGATAAAGGTCAGTTATAATGAAACCGACCAGATGGGATATGTCCATCATAATAATTATGTGAACTATTATGAATCTGCCCGGTGGGAAATGTTTGACTCAATAGGTATCCCTTACAAAATGATAGAAGAAAGAGGGTTTATGCTGCCAGTTGTGAAAGTGTCTATAAACTACCTGAAACCTGCCTTCTACGATGATGAGTTACTCATTGAAACAAAAATAAGGGAATTGAGAGGTGCAAGGCTTCAATTTGATTGCCGGATATTCAACGGATTAAAAGAACTGATAAATGTTGCAGAGATATCACTGGCATTTATAAAAAAGGAAAGCAGAAAAGTATGCCATCCTCCTGCATTTGTTTGTGACCGTATCAAAGAAACCGGCTGCTTTATCTAACCTGGCAACATGTAATCTCCCAAAATGACAATCACAACTCTCATCGAGAACCATACCGAACGAAAAGGGCTTATTGCTGAGCATGGGCTTGCTTTGTTGATCGACACCGGGCCGCTAAAAATTCTTTTTGATACCGGGCAATCGGGGTTATTTATACAAAATGCCCGAATGCTTGGGATAGATGTTGAAAGTATCGACCTTGTGATATTATCTCACGGGCATTACGACCACACTGGAGGGCTGAAAGCCTTTCTGGAAATTAATAAAAGGGCAAAGGTTTTTTGCAAGAAAGAAATATTAACGGCGAAATATAATAGTGCCCACCTTTTTATCGGCACTCTCCCGGATTGGGATAGCATTCAGGAACGAATTGTATTTATTGATGATACTACTAAATTAGGTGAAGATACCTTCATACTGACGGATATACCGATACTCTCCCCTACCGATACTCATTTTGAAAATCTGCTTATAAAGAAAGATAATGTTTACTTGAAAGATGAGATGGCTGACGAACTTTTCCTGGCAATACGTTATGAAGGCAAGATCAATATACTTACTGCCTGCTCTCACAGAGGCATTACTAATATCTGCGAAAAAGCAAAGAACTTTTTCGGGCTGCCCCTTAATCTTGTCCTGGGAGGATTTCATCTTAAAAGATCATCTAAAGAACAGTTCCAATTCATAACGGAATATTTACGAAACGCAGCCCCTACAACCATCGGCACCTGTCATTGTACGGGTATAGATGCTTATTGCAAACTGGAAGAAGAACTTCCTGATAAATTATTCTATAACTATACTGGAAGAAATATTTTTTTCTGACGCAGCAATTTCATATTTACGTTGCCGGCAAACATTAGTATTTAATAAAGCCTGCTATATGCACGCTGCATCTAAGAGATAGTCACTTTAACTCTGGCTTGTTATTTTCTCTTCTTTATATGGGAAGCGCTTGCCCGCTAATCCCGGTTCTTCGGGATTAGCCGTAAAAGCATCATTTTCTGCAAATTTCTCTTTCACATTGTCCAATTCATTCCTTTTCAATGGCAAGGCATTAAAAAAATAAAATTCCTGCCTTCTTTTACCGTACCCCATAAATTAGCGGCCTCCCTGATACCTGACGCTGACGGGCTGCCGGATGGCAACGAATGCCCCGCTGAAGGTTTGCGGGCGGGCTTTGTGGCGGAGCAGTAGTGTACAGCCGGAACCACTGCCTGGATATGTACAGGTGCAGACAGCCCCGGGATATCAAACAGTGTGGCGTAACATGGATAATTAACACAAAAAAAATATAACTGACTATCAATCTTTTAGAGGGGAGGATTCTGTGCCGGTTTGTTTTTGAAAAAAGTAGATATTCTACTGCCTTCCGGCTATTTTATTTGAAATATATTTGGTGCAATTTTTGGCATGCGGCTGAATAGCACTACACGGGAACTCGTACATACCTTATCAACCTGTTTTACTATGATAAAAAATATATTAAAAAAATTATTTCTTTCCCTTACATCACCACTTGTGAAAAAAAATAAAGCTATTGAAGAACACTTCGAATTGCTGAAGTACAAAGAAAAGTGGGACAAATATTTTTCGGACAAAGGAGAAATTATTTTCACACATGATACCGGTATCAAACTGATCTTACACAGGAAGAGTAAGCTTACCGAGTTCATACTGTTTCACGATTTTGAAAAAAAGGAGATCAATTTTTTTAATTCGTACCTGAGAAAGGGAGATATAGTTCTGGACATCGGCGCCAACATTGGCCTGCATTCGCTGATAGCAGCCAGGTTAGTTCAGGAGGAAGGGCATGTATATTCGTTCGAACCGGCGCCTGATACGTATAACCAATTCCTGACAAATCTTCAACTGAATGGCTTTTCAAATATTACTCCGGTTAATATGGGGCTGTCTGATAAAAAAGCTACCCTTAAAATGAATATATCTTCGCATCATGATGCATGGAATACGCTTGCGGATGTATCAAAACTGGATGAACTCTCCGGCATATTTGATAACGCTATAGAAATAAATGTGGTAAAACTTGATGACTGGCTGCAGGATAATAATATTGACACAGGGCGCATTGCCCTGATTAAACTTGATGTAGAAGGATGGGAAAAATTTGTATTGGTGGGAGGCGAGGCTTTCCTGAAAGAAAATGCGCCTGTGCTAATGGTAGAATTTGACGAGAAGAATGCCTGGGCAGCGGGCTATTTATGCCACCAGACGTATGATATACTAAAGGGGTACGGATACAACTTGTATTCGTTTTCTGAAGGGGTATTAAAAGCCGAAGAACAGCAATTGCACTACCCCTCGCAAAACCTGTTTGCCATAAAAGATAAAACGGCATTCAAAGGCCGATTGCATTTTGCTTAGGCAGGGCCGGCCAGTATTGCTAATACATAGCCGGGAGCAGCAGCTTTGGCTGTTTAGGAACAACATCAAAAGATCAGAAAAGTATTAAAATCTGATCTGGATTTACTACTTATTTTAAACTTTAAAGCACAATTAATTGGTTACCAAATAACTGTACTTTAAAGTTGTGGAGCTGCAGGGATTCGAACCCTGGTCCAAACATATCCT
>CAZKPH010000319.1:0-3043 GCA_964554605.1 uncultured Ferruginibacter sp. | reverse complement strand
GCAAATTTAGTATGGCACAATTCATTAGAAGTATTTTTCTTTTACTGACAGGCATGATAGTGTACATGAATACGGTAACGGCGCAGGTCAATGCCGTAGAATTCGGCAAAAACCGGATACAATACAAAAAATTCAAATGGCAATACTACCAGACAAAGAATTTCAATGTTTATTTCAACCAAAACGGGCAAGAGCTTGGAAAATATGTTGCACAGATCGCTGAAACAGAACTACCCGGAATAGAGAATTTTGCCGAATATAACCTCCAAAGAAGAATCACTGTTATTGTATATAGCGAGTATGCAGATTATAAGCAAAGCAATATCGGGCTTACATCCGACTGGCAGAATACCGGCGGGCTTACCAAACTGGTAAACAATAAAATGGTCGTTTATTTTAATGGGGATCATAGTAACCTTAAGAAACAGATTCGGGAAGGAATAGCCAAAGTATTAACGGACAATGTTCTTTTTGGGGATGATTTTGGGGAAATTGCAGGGAACCAGGCCCTTCTTGACCTTCCTAAATGGTTGACAGACGGATATGTTGCTTTTACTGCCGAAAACTGGAGTACAACTCTCGACGATGAACTGAAAAGCGAAATTTTAAGTGATAAATATCATAATTTTTACCAGTTTGCTTTTGAGAACCCTTTATTGGCCGGACACTCATTTTGGTACTATATCGAAGAAAAATACAAGAAAGAAAACGTTACTTACCTATTATACCTTGCCCGCATCTATAAAAACCTTAATAAAGCCTGCCAACAGGTTTGTAAGAAAAAATTTAAAAACGTACTTGCCGATTATATGGAATACCAGGAAGACAAGTATGAAAATGACATCGCAAGGAGAAGGGCTTACCCCAAAGGAAGCAATATTGAAAGTTTTGATATTAACAAACGGCTGGATTATTATCACATAAATGTAAATCCTAATAAACGTGATAATTCCTATGCGCTGGTCAAGTATAAAAAAGGCATTGTTAAACTAATCCTTAACCAGGATGATAAAATAACCACATTACTTAAATACGGATGCCGAAGCCTGGAAAATACCAATAACCCCGCCTATCCTATTACAGCATGGGACCCAAAAGGCACAAGGCTTGTGGTTGTCTATAACCAATTCGGGAGACTAAAACTTTTTGTTTACGACCTAATCACTACAATCAAGCCATTCAAACTGGACCTTACCGAAAAACTGGATCAGATACAGGATGCAAAATACCTGCCCACCAGTAGTAACACTTTATTATTAAGTGCGGTTAAAAACGGGCATACGGACATCTATACACTGGCGCTTGACAAAGAAAAATTAGTGCAAATAACAAATGATGTGTACGACGACCTCGATCCTTCTTTTGTTGCATTTCCGAACAAAACAGGAATTATCTTCAGCAGCAACAGGCCCTCTGCACAAGCGCCTAGCGGAGATACTATTTTGCCCGGGAACAACCGGTACAACGTATTTCTTATTTCGGATTACGGCGGTGGAAAACCGGAATTGAACCAGATAACCCAGTTGTCACACCTTAAATACGGAAATGCAAGATATCCTATGCAATATAATACTAATCATTTTACATTCATTAGCGATGAAAATGGTGTAGGTAACCGTTATGCCGGTTTTTTCAATACGAAGAAAGCAGGATTAGATACACTTGTACTAATTGGAGAAAATATCCTGCATAACCCTTCGGCAAGAGAAGTCGACAGCGCCCTTCGTGTCAATCACAAATCTGACGTAGATTCGGTTGCCGTAATTTCCATTTCGGAAGATTCGGCTTATACGTTTCCTTTATCAAATTATCAAAGCAGTGTAGCTGAAACAAGAATTGCCGGAGAAAACAACCAGGTAAGCGAAGTTACCCGCCAAAGTGATGAAAAAATCCTTTATAAACTGAAAATTGACGAGTATACACTCAACAGACGGAATATAAGCACTCCTCCGACAGCTTATATGAAACAAATAGTGATGGCCGACAAAATATTCAAAGACCAACCTGTTCAGGAAACAAATAGCCAGACTGATTCAGTAAATGCAAAGAACAATGTTTTTCAAAACGCGTTTGAAGACGAGAAAGAAGAAAATTCGCTTTCAGGTAAAACATTTGCAGGAGATGAAAATACAGGAGGAAATGTTTTGAAAAAAGCTAAACTTTTCAAGTACAAGCCGGTAAAATTTTCTGCTGATTATGGTGGCGTAGGTATTCAAAATACCATCCTCATTAACAGATATCAACCCTATATGGGTGGGTCCGGCCCGATAAACCTTACGTCTAATACTCCTCTCAACGGATTGATCAAAATTGGCACGTCAGAATTATTGGAAGACCTTTTAATAACCGGCGCCTACAAACTGTCTACAAATCTGAAAGACAATGAGTGGTATGTAAATTTCCAGAATTACCGCCGGAGACTGGATTGGGGCGTATCCTTCTACAGAAACGTACAGCGCTTCGGATTCACAATCGGAAGCAATTCCGCCGTATATCCCGGTAGAACACTTACCAATCTATACCAGGCCAATATATCGTATCCCTTTGATGAAACAAAGAGTATAAAATTCACAACCGGAATAAGAAATGACCGGTATGTATACTCAACTATACCAGACCCGCTCGAACCAGATAAACCCTATAATATACCCGACGAAAATCATGTTTTCGAAACATCCAGCCTTCAATTCGTTTACGATAATTCTATCAACCCGGCGCTGAATATCTGGAACGGGTTACGCTATAAGATTTACATCGACTGGAACACTGACATCAGCAAAGAAAAATTTGCAAGCGGTAAATTTAATTTCAACTGGGGCTTCGATACACGTTACTATTATCCTATTTATCGCAATTTTATATGGGCGGGAAGAGCCGCCGCAGATTTCAGTTGGGGAAGCCAGAAAACGATTTATTACTTAGGCGGTGCCGACGGCTGGTTGCTTTTTGGAAGCAATACAAAATCGGACGGCAGTTACAGATATTTCAATGCTGATAACAAACCAGCCCAGGACCAAACATATACATTTCAATCACTCGCTAA
>CAZKPH010000318.1:0-3071 GCA_964554605.1 uncultured Ferruginibacter sp. | reverse complement strand
GCAGGAACTTATTGCCAATGCGCATATCAACATCCTGCCATCCTTCAATAATACCGGTGTGAAACTAAAGCTGCTAAATGCATTATTCAATGGCAGATATTGCCTTGTAAACGCTGCCGGATCTGCGGGGTCTGGCGTTGAGGCACTTTGTGAGCAGGCGAGGTCTGCTGCTGACTTTAAAGAAAAAATCCGTCAACTATACAGTATTCCGTTTAGCGAAGCTGAAATAAAAAAGCGAAAAGACCTCCTGCAGAAAGTATATAACAATGACAGCAGTGCAGATCGTATTATTTCTTTTCTGTGGGGCTGAATCAGATATCCATATTGGCATTATCCCATACTTTGCCCAATTCGGTCTTAAGTGTCCTGGCAGGATATTTTTTGAACACCACATAATCGTGTGTAGCCATAATAATGGCCGTGCCATAATCCCGGCATATCTGGAAAAGCAGTTGCATGATTTCGTCGCTGGTTTGCGGATCGAGGTTGCCCGTAGGCTCGTCAGCCAGGATCAGTTTTGGAGAATTCAACAGAGCCCGTGCAATATCTACACGTTGTTGTTCGCCACCGCTTAACTCGAAAGGCATTTTAAAGCCTTTCGATTTCAAATTCACTTTATCCAGTACATCTGCGATTTTTTCATCCATCAGTTTTTCATCTTTCCAACCGGTAGCCTTCAGTACAAATTTGAGGTTTTCATTCACATTCCTATCTGTCAATAACTGAAAATCCTGGAACACTACTCCCAAGCTACGGCGGAGGAAAGGAACTTTTTTCCAATCCATATCCCGTAAATTATAACCTGCTACAGTAGCCTCGCCTTCCCTAAGTTCCAGGTCGCCGTAAAGAGTTTTCAGAAGGCTGCTTTTCCCGGTGCCTGTTTTCCCCACGAGATAAACAAATTCGCCTTTATTTACTACCAGGTTTACTTCACTCAGTATCAGGGCAGAGCCCTGGTATATCCTGGCATTTTTTATTTCTACAACAGATTGAGCCATTTTCTTTGATTCGGTTTAACTGATTTTTGATCTTATGTCCCGGAAATCTTTTTTCGGAACGGGTGCAACAAATTTACTGATGCTATTTCAATAAACAATTGTTTCTCCGGGCAACTTTATCTGCAACTCATTTTTAACATTCTCTTCTACCCTTCCGATAACCTGTGCATCAATGCCAAATTTTTTTGCAGTATCGATTACTGAAGCTGCATTTCCCGGGGCACAATATACTTCCAGGCGGCAACCCATATTGAACACCTCGTACATTTCCCTATTGCTACTGCCACTGCAATCCTGAATAATACGGAATATTGCGGGGCTGGGGAAAAGATTATCCTTTATGACCCTTAGGTTCCCGGGCATATATTTCATACACTTTGTCTGCCCTCCGCCACTGCAATGAATAAGCCCGTGTATAGCTTCAAAATTTTCTTTCAGCAATTCCCTCACCACAGGGGCATACGTGCGGGTGGGGCTAAGCAATAATTTACCCACTTCCATGTCTTCCTGCCCTACTTTCACTTTATCTGTGAGTTTGTATTTGCCAATATATACTACTGCATCATCCAGCGAAGCGTTAAAACTTTCGGGATAGTTAAGGCCATATATCTTATTCAGCACATCATGACGGGCAGATGTAAGCCCGTTGCTGCCAATACCGCTGTTGTACTCAGTTTCGTAAGAAGCTCTTCCAAAACTCGCCATACCGACAATGACATCCCCGGGAGCAATCTTTTCATTGGTAATAAGTTTGCTTTTCGGCCAGCGGCAGGCCATTGTGCCATTCACCGCTACAGTACGCACCACATCTCCTACATCAGCAGTTTCGCCGCCCAGATAATGTACATTTACCCCCCATTTCCCCAATTCGCAGAACAATGCCTGCGTGCCTCCAATAATGGAGGAAAGTACATCCCCGGTTATGATATTTTTATTACGGTCTATTGTGGAATTAAACACAATATTGTCATAGATACCTACACAAAGCAGGTCGTCGAGATTCATTACCACTGCATCTTGCGCAATACCTTCCCATACAGATATATCTCCCGTTTCCTTCCAGTAGAGATAGGCCAGGATACTTTTTGTACCGGCGCCATCTGCATGCATAACGTTTACCCAATTTTCATCGCCACCCAGGTAATCAGGGAATATCTTGCAAAAAGCTTTGGGATAAAGCCCCTGGCTGAGATGCTGCGTTGCGGCATGCACTTCTTCTTTTTGTGCCGATACGCCTCTTTTACTGTATAAACTCATAATCAATATTGAGTTGCAAAGCTAAATTTCGCAACGCAATTATCCATTAATAAATTATCATTTAGTTTTGCACCACTTTTTATGCTTGTTCACAACGATATGGCCCACCTCCCCGCATTTGTAAATGCCGTGATTACCATTGGTACATTTGATGGTGTACATAAAGGGCACCAGCATATTCTTGAAATGATGAAATCCGAGTCTGCAAGTACTCATGGCGAAACTGTGATCATCTCCTTTACTCCGCATCCCCGGCAGGTGATTGCCGGCGACAACCGTCCGGTAAGCCTTCTGTCTACCCTTTCGGAGAAGAAAGAATTGCTCGGAAAGGCAGGGATCGATCATCTGGTAATCGTACCTTTTACTCCCGCATTTGCGCAGCAAAGTGCAGAAGAATATATTGAACATTTCCTTGTAAATACATTCCACCCTCATACTATCATCATTGGTTACGACCACCGGTTCGGGAAAAACCGGGCGGGAGACTATAAACTGCTGGAAGAAAAAGGAATGGCTTATAACTATTCCGTGAAAGAAATACCAGTTCAGATGCAGCAGGACATTGCTATCAGCTCTACCCGTATCAGGAGTTCGCTACTGGAAGGAACAGTCGAAGAAGCGAATGAACTTTTAGGATACCGCTATTTTTTCTCAGGTACTGTTATCAGGGGGAACCAATTAGGCCGTACAATCGGCTTCCCTACGGCCAATATTTTACCTGGGCATGAAGGGAAACTGGTACCCGGGAATGGCGTATATGCAGTTTTTGCAAAAAACACTAAGGATGGCATTTCCCGTAAGGGCATGATGAATATC